>CBDUUJ010000201.1:0-5668 GCA_965370205.1 uncultured bacterium | reverse complement strand
AATTCGGTCATCCGACCGACATCCGCAACAAGTTCAGCAATCCTGTTCTTCTGTTTCTCATTCTCTTCTTCAAGTTTCTTTTTATCTTCCAGCAAATTCTTATTCAATTCCCGTTCATCATGAAATTGAGACTCCAGTTCGCCGAGTCGTGCCCCATCAGATTCCAGTTCGGTGATCCTTGACCGCAGGTCGTCCTTTTCCCTTGTCAGTTGCTCTTTCGCCTGCGCCAGCTCTTTCTTCTCCGACTTCAGACCACCAATTGACTCCTGATCCTCCAGGGTTTGCGATCGCAGTACGGCTATCTCCTCACTGTCAGCTTCCAGTTCGGCAATCCTTTGCTTTTGGTGCTCAATCTCTGTTTCCAGCTTCTCAGCCTTCGCCGTCAATCCCTCGTTCGCCTGTTGTTCCTCCTGAAGCTCCGTCTGCAGACCGGTAAATTGCCCCAGCTCGTTCGTAAGTTCCTCGATTCGTTGCTGTTGCTTTTCCTTGTCCTCCCCGAGTTTCTCGTTCAGGCTTTTCAGGTGCTTTACTGCACTCCGTTCATCCTCCAGATGCGAATCCAGCTCCCTGGTTGTCTCCTGCTTACTGTCAAGTGCTGATTCCAGTTCGCCGATCCGAACCAGCGACTTTTCCATTTCCGCAATCGTGTTCTTATGCAGTCCGATCTCTTTTTCCATTTCCGCATTGCGACTGCCAAATTCAGAGATACTCTCCTCCTGTTCCTCCTTCTCCCGTACGGCCTTCTCATAGTCGTCTTCCAATGCAGTAATCGATTTCCGTGCTTCCAGTAACTCAGTCTCCAGTTCGGCTGCCCGTACCCTGTCCGCCTCCAGCTCTTTGTTACTCGTCCTCAGGTTCGCAACCTCATGCTGGAGTTTCCTGGCATTGCCAATTGCTTCACTGGCTGATGCTATTACGTCATCCAAAACACAGAGCGACTGCTTCATCGTGGATTCCCGGTGCTGCAAAACCTGGGAATCAGCCTCAGACTTCTTCCGGAGCCTCTCATTAAGCTCGCATTCCAGGTCGGCTATCATTGCGCTCTCATCCTGGAACTTCCGGAGTTTTTCCTTGAGGGTTTTGTTCTCCCGATGGAAGCTCCTTGACAATAAGATCGTATCGGATGCCGATGATATGAGTTTGTCCACAACATCAATTGTGCGGCGCAACGATCGTCTTGCGTATTCAGAATGAGGTGCAGTTTGAGTCGTTGAATTCTGAGGGGTTGCCTCTCCTTCAGAGATAGACATGGATCGTAAACCTCCTTTATTCGCCTATTCCTTTTCCGGTTTCAAGAAACAGGCAAGATCCTTCCGTAAAACCTCTTTCCCATGGCACAGCTTTTTAATTATTCCGGTGGTAAGCAGCCTGGTATTTTCATCTAGATCATAGGAGATCGAGAAATACCCCCAGAGGTAACGCTCGAAATTGCCGTCCGGGGAAATTCCCGCAGAGGAGATGTCTGGTGAAACGGGTGGATCGACTACGTTGTTTAAATCACCTCCACCTGAGCAGGAAATCATGATAAATGCCAGAAATATGAGAACACATGCGGGGATGAAATGTCGCGAAGTCATTGGAACTCCTCCTTTGGTACCGGATCTAATTAGGAACGATAACCTTTCAGGAGGATTATAACCCATAATCAAGAAAAATACGGGATGATTCATGTTGCGGCGACAAGCACAATCGGCTGGAAGCCAAACGCGCTTGTCACCGGTACCCGGGCATAATCGCTGCATTATTCCATCTCTTCACTCATTCTTTCGGTCATTGCATTCATGGAAATTTCTATAGACTTAATTCGATCAGCATATGCCAGGTCGTCTCTACCTAAGGCAGAATATGCTTCAGCTCGTTGCAAGTAAGCCCAAGAGTCTTCCTGGTTTATCTCAATAGCTCTTGTGTAATCCTCTATTGCCAAGTTAAAATCGCCTCTTTTAAGAAGTAAATCTCCGCGATTTGTGTATGCTTTAGGGAGATTTTGATCAATCCGAATGACATCTGAAAAGTCATCAAGGGCTTTGTCAAGTTCTCCTTTTTCAAGGTAAATAAAGCCACGATTGTTATAAGCTTCAATATAGTCTATTTGTAATTCTATCGCTGTATTTAAATCAGCAAGAGCGTTGTTGTAATCTTTAATATTTCCATATGCGCTCCCGCGATTATAGTAAAGAAATGCATCAGTTGGATCAATCTCGATTGCTATAGTAAGATCTGCTATTGCACTTTGAAGATCACCAATGAAGTAATAAGCCATGCCTCGGTTATAGTATACAGTGGAATTACTTAGTCCGATATCAATCGCATTAGTGAAATCTTCAATGGCTTTTTCATTGTCTCCAATAGAGCTGTAAATAAAACCTCTGTTAAAATGAGCCGCGTCGAAATCAGGATTGATCTCTAATGCTTTATCGTAGTCAGAAATAGCATTTTCAGGTTGGTCTAAGAAATCATAGGAGATTCCCCGCAGGAAATAAGCATCGGCGCTCCCTGGTTTTTTATCTATAAGTTCATTACAGATTTGTATGGCTTCGTTAAATGCCTCAGCCTTGATCAATGCGTTTATCTGATTTAGCTGCTCTTTCTCGAAATCGTAATAATGAAATGGTCCACACCCTGAAATGAATAAAGACACTATAAACCAGGATAAAATAGAGGATTTAGTTAATATATTTAAATTTCTGATGAAGGTAAAGATTGCCATGATTGTGTTACCTCCTTATGATTCGTTCCGAAGCTATAACTGATATAATCTGGAAGTCGGTTATTCCTTGTCGCTGTCTTTTTTATGATTCCTGATCACGTCGACAAATACATTCGGTTGGAAGCCAAACGCGCTTGTCACCGGCATCCGGCAAAAGAAATGCTTGGCTACTTAACACCCTTACATTACAGCCAAAGCATCCATTCTGGCAGCTTATCTCTAGATGGGTCATAATGGTAAAATTCGCATGAGAACACATTACCAGAAACTGTATTCACATGCAAAATGAATCTGGCCTGTCTGATTGGGCTATTTAATGATGGGATGTGGAAATTCCAAAAGTCTGATTGATTCCTGAATGACTGGTCGGCTGGGTTAATATCATTGCCGTAGATATCCTTGTGCCGATCAGCTAGAAACCATATTATATCTGTTATATTGTAATCATGCGAACCAAACGTTGTCGGATATTGATCCTCAAGAAGGCTCCACACTTCGCGAGTTAAAGGAACATGAATTTCTACCAGAAATTTGAAGTCCTCCCCTGGTGCAAGCTGATGGGGAAGCTTGTGAAGTACACGTGACCGATTCATTATAGTCGGCTTCGGATTAGGAAAATGAATTCCATCATACAGGGTATGATAATCTACATCACTAACAGCTACAGGCACCTCTCCATCGTTGTAAACAAGGAATGCCCATTGAGTAATTATCATTGCGGGGTATTGTTCGCCATCAGTAGTGAAAATGCCTGTCTTATCTTGCATTAGTACTGGTGCCCCATAGACCACGAGGGATTCTTGGTGAAGGGATTCCTCAAATCTATTATGCTGGCAATTAGCGATAAAACTACCCAAAGCGATAAGAAGACCAATTACTCCTGCCCACTCTCTGAAAAGCTCCCAACTCCACTTCCCATATCTTTGATCTTGTTGAAGGGGTTCTTTTCCTTCGACCATTACACGTTCACCGCCTTTTCTATTCTCGTAGCCCGTTACAAAGGAAGATTATAACCTAAAATAAAAAACCGGGCATTTATAAATAGCCCGGATGGATGTTCGGATATGTTTCAGGAGTGCGGGATCAGCCGAGCTTGCCCTGCTTTTCGAGAGTGCGCAATGCTCTCATGCTGAGCTTGATCCTGACCAGCTTGCCGTTGATCATGATCCGCTTCTTCTTCACGTTCGGTATCCACCGTCTGCGTGTGTGACGCTGGGAGTGGGAAACCTTATTTCCCGAACGCGGTCGTTTTCCTGTAATTGAACATACTCTGCTCATAACGAAACCTCGCCTTCCATTAATTAAGGCCGTGCGTTTATACCACAAATAAGCCCGTTACGCAAGGGACCTGCATGAACTTCGATGCGGTTTGATTAAGAGTATCTAAAAAGACGGATGAAAACATGGGGACACCTGCATTTCGAGGACGAAATGAGGTGTCCCCGTGAAAAGTGGTCCCTATTTAGATAATTTGCTTTCAAGTACAATTTGGTATACAAGTACAATTTGGTATACAAGTACAATTTGGTATACAAGTACAATTTGGTATAAGAACGAAAATGATCGTGCCGGGATATCACCATCCGGGCGGCGCTTCGAAAACACACAGGTTGCAGGCACCGAGAGACCATGCCGGCGCCACAAAAAGTCTGTCGCTGATTTCGTCGCCCGGACGGATCGAAGCCGACAGCATTCTCGATCCTGTTCTCCGATAACGATCAAGCTCGTTCAGGTCGGCATCGAATTTCATTAATCCAATCCCGTCTCCGCCGGCCTGGAAGCTCAACTGCACGATCAGACGGCAGGTCTCCAGGATTCCGTCGCCATGATCGATCTCGATTGAAGCTCCCTCCCACTTGTCGTAACTCGAAATTGCGGCACCGGCATCGCCAGTCCATGAGAATATTTGACCCTTATCCAATGCCGATTGATGCGTCGGCGGAGAATTTGAGATATCAAGAACATAAATAGCGCCCTGGTACGGATGACTGTCGTCGTGGAGAATGTAAAGCCGCTCGGCCTCAGGCATTACCGCGATATCGAAAATACCCCGCACACCATTTTCCACAAAAGTGCAGTCGAGAGTATCTCCCACAGCCTGATCGTACTGCCCAGCACCGGAATTCCACTCCCAGTGCGTGAGAGTGTTCGTGCCGTTTGAACCGCCCGGTGTGTGATAAAGGGTCCAGATGCTTCCGTCGGCGTCCGTATCCAGTCCGGCGATCACTCCACCGGTTCCGGGTATGACAAAGTCAGTTAAATAAGTGCCGTCCGATTCATAAACGGTTACACGTTCATTATCGTCATATAAAGTTGAATATACGATTCGATCCCATTCTTCATCATAGTCAAGATTCGCCAGGTAGTGCCAACTGCCGCCTCCCGTAATTCCGGCGTTGGCCATGTCGGCGATAATGACATCAGCCGTAACCGGTCCGGGGGTCGTGACATCGAAAGCTATCAGCGAATCCTGCCGTTTGCAGATCATTCGACCATCGGGCAGGAACGCTGTACCGTCCTGTCTTAATTTGGTGAAATCACCGTCCGGGTTAACCGTTCCGAGGAATATTGAGTGCACTTCGTCCGGGCATATGATCGTAATCTCGTGCGGAGGCGCGAGAATATCTTCCCCGCAGTCATTCGAAACCTTCAGGCCGACATACCACACTCCGGCAGGAAATGCGTGTGTTACAAGACCAGTATCGCTTATTTCAT
This sequence comes from uncultured bacterium, assembly GCA_965370205.1. Taxonomy (GTDB): domain Bacteria; phylum JAJVIF01; class JAJVIF01; order JAPKYR01; family JAPKYR01; genus CBDUUJ01. Next base: position 246 of record CBDUUJ010000201.1, on the reverse strand, counting down.
CATATATGCCGTCGCCGTCCCAGTCCCATTCAAATGTAATTAGAGGAGTTCCGGTAGTACCGGTCGCGTCAAACTCGATTTCCTCACCCGCGAGTCCGTTATCCGGTGCGACCAGTGAGACGATCGGCGGAACGCATGGATTTCCTTCGACGGGCAGATTGAAGAGTAAATAGCTCGCAAGTGGTGCATCGGGTACCGGCACCCCGAATCCCTGATCGTAGCTGGATGGATCAGCGCTCTCGATAG
>CBDUUJ010000200.1:0-5677 GCA_965370205.1 uncultured bacterium | reverse complement strand
CAGGTGAATTCCCGGACGGTTCCCGCACACTTCGCGCGAAAATCGACATGACATCCGGCAACGTGAACATGCGCGACCCGATCATGTACCGCATCCTTCACGCGACGCATCACAATACCGGCGATGCGTGGTGCATTTATCCGATGTACGACTGGGCGCACGGTCAGTCGGACTCAATCGAGGGGATCACTCATTCAATCTGCACACTCGAATTTGAGGCGCACCGTCCCCTTTACGACTGGTACCTCGATCAACTTGGAGTCCATCACCCGCAGCAGATCGAGTTCGCCCGTCTGAATGTCAGCTATACCGTTGTGAGCAAACGAAAACTTATCCAGCTCGTGGAGGAAGGGCATGTCGCAGGCTGGGACGATCCGAGGATGCCCACGATTTCCGGTCTCAGGCGACGGGGTTACACGACGGAATCGATCCGCGATTTCTGCGACCGCATCGGGGTGGCAAAGGCTGACAATCTTGTCGATATCGCGTTCCTTGAGCACTGCCTCAGGGAGGATCTGAACAAACGCGCACCGAGGGTTATGGGGGTGCTTCGTCCGCTCAGGGTTGTCATCACAAATTACCCGGAAGATCAGGTCGAGGAACTGGACGCGGTCAACAACCCGGAGGACCCATCCGCCGGGACACGAAAGGTTCCATTCTCCCGTGTGCTCTATATCGAGCGCGATGATTTCCATGAGGACCCGCCGAAAAAATTCTTCCGTCTCGCTCCCGGACGGGAAGTCCGGTTGCGCTACGCATATTTCATCACATGCACCGACGTTATCAAAAATGAAAATGGCGAAATTGTCGAGATTCACTGCACATACGATCCCGAGACAAAGGGCGGCAACGCTCCGGATGGCCGTAAAGTCAAAGCTACAATGCACTGGGTTTCCGCCGCTCACGCAATCGAAGTCGAGGTCCGTTTGTATGATCATTTATTCACTGTCCCGGAACCCCTCGCCGAGGAAGGCGACTTCAAGGACTACATCAACCCCGACTCGCTTGAAATTCTGACAGGCTGCTTTTTGGAACCATCTCTCGCAGGCGCGAAACCGGGATATCGATGCCAGTTCGAAAGGCTCGGCTATTTCTGCGTCGATTTAGATTCATCCGATGACAAGCTCATATTCAGTCGTACGGCAACACTTCGCGACCAGTGGGCAAAATTACAGAAACAGCAGGGGAAATAAATTATTGTCATAAGAAGAAAACAACCATGGAGAAAATGATTGCATTCTGCGGATTATCATGCACCGCGTGCCCGGCATTCCTCGCGACACAAAACGACGATGACACCGCACGAAAATCAACCGCCGAACAGTGGTCCAAACAGTACAATGTCGAAATCAAACCGGAGGAGATCAACTGCGAGGGCTGTCGTTCGGAGGGTGGCGTCAATTTCAGCTATTGCCACGTCTGCGAAATCCGAAAATGCGGACAGGGAAGAAATCTTGAAAATTGCGCCCATTGCGATAATTACATCTGCGATAAGCTGGAAAAATTCTTCCAGCTAGTCCCTGACGCAAAAACCAGTCTCGATGCTATTCGGGATAATGGTGTATAATTAAATCGTAATCGTCACACCTCGGAGAATAAAGTGAACTGGAACAAACGAATAACCGTTGATCCTCAAATTTGCCATGGAAAGGCATGTATTGCGGGAACACGCATTATGGTCTCGGTGATTCTTGACAACCTGGCTGCGGGATTGACTTCTGATGAGATCATCGCGGAGTATCCGTCTTTGAAACATGAAGACATTCAGGCCGCAATCGCATATGCCGCATCCGGATAAGAATCAGAAGTGAATAAGGATTTTAAATTCAGGCAGTCAAGTAACTCAAAACGCTTCCCCCAACACTTCCAGCGACAGGTTCCGTGTGTTTTCTATCAATTCCGCGCATTCATGGATGCCAGCCGGGTTCGCGCCGTCCGTCCGGTAATCGATCAGGATCACTTCCTCCCCCTCATACCCCTGCCACTTCTTCGGACCCGTCCTCATCGCGGTCAGATGCATCGTCCTGATCAGGTACGCCTGATAAAAAATCTCCCTGGCAGTTCTCGGCTTTTTCAATAATCCATATCGACCGATCGTATTTCCCGCGATTATTCTCTTGGCACCTTCTCCCGCGAACAGCTCAAGTGGAAGATTGTAAATTCCCCCGGCATCGTAGTAGATACCATCCTTCACCCTGACCGGCTCGAAAAATCCGGGCATCGCGCTCGCCGCGGCAAGACATTTCACAAGCGGACCCTCAGTGAATCCGACCATCGTTCCATTGACAATATTGACCGACGCGATCTTCAGCCTGATCGGAAGCTCCTCAATTCTGATCTCACCGAGATGCTTCCGGTAGAAATCCTGCATCCGTCTCGTGGATAGAAGCCCGCGATTCAGAAGCGGCGGCGCCATGATCTGGGTCCACCTGAACTCATTGAAAATCGTGCGGACCTCATCGGCGCTTTTCCCTGCCGCATAGAAAGCTCCGATAACCGCTCCGGACGACGTGCCGGTAACAATCCCCGGACGGATGCTCTTCTCTTCAAGAGCTTCGAGAAGTCCGATATGCAGAAGTCCCAGCCCGCCTCCACCGGCAAGGCACAGTCCGAGATTCATGTCCGGTTTTATTTCGTTATAAGCCATTTATCCGTACCTATCCCGGCGGACGGTAATTCGCGAGGAAATTTTCGAGACGTCTATCCGTCGCTTCCCTCCCGATATAATAAACGGTTTCGAAAATCCCGGGAGTTGCGAGAGTACCGGTCAGCACAAGCCTCAGCGGCTGAACAACCGCTTTCATCTTCAGTTCCCTGAGCTTGATATAATCCCGTATGGCCTTCTCGATCTCCTCAACCGTCCAGTCAATATCCAGAAGTAATTTTTTCAGTTCCCGAAGCGCATTGAAAGCATCGCCGGTAACTTTCGCCTTCCTGAGAAGCTCCTCCGGGTAATTCACCGGATCGATAAAATAGCATTCCAGCTTGCCCTCTATCTCACTCAGCACTGTCAGCCGTTCTCTGTACAACCAGATCACACCGGTCAGCCATTTCCGGGTGCTCTCGTTGATATCATCCGGATCGACGAATTTCCTGAGAAACGGAAGGCACTCCTCGAATAATTCTTCATCGGTTTTTTCCCGAAGGTACTTTCCGTTGAACCAGAGAAGCTTGTCCCGATCGAAACTCGCGGGTGAGCTTGACACCTGCTGAAGGCTGAACAACTCCTCGAGTTCCCCAAGCGAATACTCCTCCCTTTCGGTGCCGTCATTCCATCCGAGTCTCGCGAGATAATTCACAAACGCGTCGGTGAGAAAACCCTCCTCTTTGTATGCCTTCACGCTGACCGCGCCGTGACGTTTACTCATGCGGGTTCCATCGGCCCCGTGAATCAGCGGGATATGCGCGAACTCGGGAACATCCAGTCCCAAAGCCTCATAAACAAGAATCTGTTTGGGAGTATTTGAAAGATGATCCTCGCCGCGAATTACATGCGTGATCTCCATCGCAGCGTCATCGACAACGACGACGAAATTATATGTCGGATGCCCGTCCGCGCGAAGGATAATGAAATCCTGAAGGTCATCGCGACGGAACATCACTTCGCCACGGATCAAATCGCGCACAACAACCGGCGTACCGGGCTGAATCCGGAATTTCAGGCTCTTCTGATCCTGCGGAATATCCTTCAGCTCCGCCTGCCTTCCGAAACATGTGCATTTCGCAGCTCCGGCATCCTCACGCGGAGGACATACGCAGTCGTACGCTATCCCAAGCTCTCTTAACTTCATCGCGGCTTCATGGTGGCTGTCACGCCTTGCGCTCTGGAGGTAGGGACCGTAATCGCCCTTCTCCCGCGAAACATCAACGGGATATTTCTCATCCGGACCCTCATCCCAGTGAATCCCAAGCCAGTTGAGGCCGTCGACAACATTACGGATACTCTCTTCAGTGCTCCTGACCTTGTCGGTATCCTCAATTCGCAGGATAAATTTTCCGCCGTATCTTTTCGCAAAAAGGTAATTGAAAAGCGCGGTTCGGGCGCTGCCGATATGAAGCTCACCCGTTGGCGACGGGGCAAATCGCACTCTTGGGGGCGACTTGGGTTCCGGAGAAATGAAAGCCATAATATTTTCCTGTATCCTTTGTCAATCAGGGATTTAATGATCGTATCACAATGGGGACAGTTGCGGCAATCAAGTTTTTATATCCGCAGGCCATTGCATTTTTCCTAAACACAAAGTATATAAAAAATGTGCGCTTTCGATGGCACGTTTTTTTGAAACGGCGAAAAGGTTTTTCAAGGGGCTTTCAATTGATCTATCTGGATTATGCTGCGACAAGCTGGCCGAAACCTCACGCGTGTATCCGCGCGATGGAACATTTCATCGCGGAGATAGGTTCCAATCCGGCGTATTCACTCCACAGGCGGGCGCGAAAGGGCGATGATGTAATCGATCAGGCACGGCATGATGTCGCCTGGATTCTCGGAGTCCGTAACGCCGATCACATCGTTTTCACGCTCAATGCGACCGAAGCCCTGAATCGCATTCTGTGGGGATACATGGACCGCGGATTCAGGGTCCTTGCCAGTCATTTTGAACATGCGTCTGTCACCCGTCCCCTTGCAATCCTGAAAAAAAGACGCCGTATTAAAATCGAGCGAATCGGCGATCCGGTAACCGGGATAATCTCCCCTGACCATATCCATGAGGCGTGCGATAAAAACTCCGCCGACCTGCTCGTGATAAATCACGCATCCAATGTCACCGGCGCGATCCAGTCTGTGAAGGACCTGATAAAAACCGCTCATGAGCACAACTGCGCCGTTCTCATTGATACCGCCCAGACCGCAGGAATTCTGGCGATAGAAGCTGATAAATGGGGAGTCGATTTCCTCGCGTTCTCCGGACACAAGCACCTTCTCGGACCGATGGGAGTCGGAGGATTCTATGTCGCCGACCCGGACCGTCTACAGCCGGTCATTGTCGGTTCGGCCGATTATTTCGACGACTGCGACCATATGCCAAGCACGATGCCTCACCGCTTTGAGCCGGGCACCCCCAACGCGCCGGGAATCGCCGGACTCGGAGCAAGCTGCAAGGCTCTCCGGGAGAAGGGAATCAGGAACATCCGAAAGGAACAGCAGGACCTGACCGGTCGAATCCTGAAGGCTTTCAAATCGATTCCAACTGTGAAATTGTACGGTCCGACCGACGTCCGCAGGCGCATTGGTGTAGTCGGGTTTAACATCAACGGGCTTCATCCAAGCGATGTGGGCAGCTCGCTCGACCAGAAATTCGACATAATGGTCCGCACCGGCCTATGCTCATGTCACTGGGCGAATGAATTTACCGGAACGATGCCGGATGGTATTGTCCGCGCAAGCCTGGGGTATTTCACGAAGGATGAGGATGTGGATTTACTAATTGACGCAGTGGAAATGCTCGTCGAAGAACGCAACCAAACGTAAAACACCAATCTGATCCGTTGAATCAGATCAGTTGAAAAAATCTGAATCCCCTGAGTTTCAGATTTTTAACATCAATCTGTCAATAATTCCGCACTAAAATATTTAGTAACAAAAATCAATCTATGCCGCCCACAAACTTGATGCTAATATGGTCAATTTCCTGATAACCATCGGGTTTGTGGGTGTCTTTTTCCGGATGATTGA
>CBDUUJ010000199.1:0-5683 GCA_965370205.1 uncultured bacterium | reverse complement strand
GCATCGGCTATCGCGCAAAATATCGTTGAACTTACCGACAGGCTTAACGTGATACTGGCTGAAACACAGCCGCATTTGATCGGCACGATGGAAAATATCGAGGGCGTTACAGAGGAAGCCCACGAACTTATTGAGGGGCTGGGCATGTATAACAGCCCGACGATGCGGAAGAATATTGAGCAGCTTGTCGCCAACCTGACAGAGGCGTCGGATAAAATGGTTGATATCCTGGAGGACATCGAGGGGTATTCATCCGATGACGTGCTGAAAGAAGATATCACCGGCACCATACATGAGGCGCGGCTGGCGATTGAGCAGGCTCGCGGTACTCTCGTGGAAGCCGAGGAAGCGCTGGATGATGTCAGGTCCGGAATGGATGTTCTGACCGGGGTCGAGGCCGGCGGCGAGTTCAGGATCCGTCACGCACCCGATCCGGACAGGTGGTCGGGCGATGTTAACATTCGAGTCGGTATGGAGCAGAGCGACGCGTACGTGGTTGCCGGTATCGATGACATCGGTGAAAATGAAAGGTTGAACGCGCAGATCGGCTGGTGGATCGGTGATGACAGCTCGGCGCGGATCGGCGTGCGCAGGGGCAAGCTCGGCCTGGGTGCGGACTGGCGCAGCGAAGCGGTCAGGGTTGTTAGCGATCTTTACGATCTGAACGATCTGCAATGGGATGTCTACGGCGGCTACGCGATTGTTCCTGAGCTTGACATCATCATCGGCGTGGAAGATATCCTCGATGATAATGAAATGAACTTCGGCCTGGCCTTCCGGTTCTGAACGGGAGAAGCTCACGGAAGGCGACACCAGAAATGCCCGTCAGCAAAGAAACTCCGGGAGACGATACTAAGCGGAAGGATAAACGTCGCGCAGGATTCCGCCTGAGACGGGTTCTTTTAGTTCTTCTTGTTATTCTCATCCTCATTTTTTCAACTGCGGTTCTGTTTCACCGATCCCTTATCAGGGCTTACGCTCCGGGTATCCTGAACACAATCGCGGGAGAGTTTGAGGTTTATTATGATCTCCGGCTTACCTGGGATGGATATCGCGTTACCGGGCTTAATGATTTTACGGTCACCGGAATTTCCATAATGGATATCCCAACCGGTGCTCTGCTTCTCTCCACTGATTCCATACGTGTCAGGACCAGCCTGTTCGCGCTGGCGATTCGAGGCCGGGACCCAATCAGCGGGGTGACATCCGTGGAGCTGGAGCATCCCGTTATCGCTCTGCAGTGTGAAGACGGAAGATGGAACACAGGATCACTTCTGGAACCCGGCAGGGGAGAACCGTACCGGTTCCCCGGAAGGCTTGGAATCATCATACGGGATGGATTAATTGAATGGGGAGGCGGTGAACTCGCGGATGGCGTGCCGTTCCCGCAGTCGCGGATTGCGGGACTTCAGGGTGTTTACCGGCTGGAATCCAACGGCGATATCGGTTTCCGGCTCGATGGGATGTTCTCCGGACACGAGATCGAGCCGACATCAATAACCGCCCAGGCTGCATACAATCCTGAAAGCTATATGATAAATATCAGCATTGATGCGTCATCCGTCGATCTCAAGCTCATTGAGCCTTTGTTTGATGAATCTGTTCTCAGGGATGTCAGCGGACTGGGGGATACGGATGTCTCGATTCTGATTGGTCCCGATGCCGGGGAGCTTGGATACAGCATACTCGGTAAAGCCACGGTTTCCAATGGAGCATTTCTTAATGATTTTCTGGACATCCATGCGACTGAAGTAAACGGCGATCTTCATTTCTCGCATGAATCGGTCTTTTCATCCGGTTTGACAGGGAATGTCGAGGGCGCGACTGTTACAGTGCAGGGGCATATCACCGATTTCGAGGAGGAGATTCTTACCGCAAATCTCATTATCGACGCTGAAAATATTCCGGCCTCGTTTGCCGGCGATCGTCTACCGGCTCTTGAAACATTCAATCCGGGCGGCTCCATAAGCGGCACAGCGGAGGTTTCGATTTCCTCCGATCATGTCGATGCCGTTATCAGTGCGAAATCCGGTACTGTCTCGATTTCCGGTTTTTCATCCGATTTGGAAAATTTCCTGGCATGGTATGCCGATGACATTTTCGTTGTGAAACAGATGGAGGTAAATATCCTTGGTGGTAATGTTATCGCCGACGGTGTTGTCGATTTCACTGCGGAGGAGTTGTCATACAGTTTCCATGTCCTGGGCGGGAATCTCCCATCTGAGGAATTTTTCAGGATTCTGCCGGGTTCTTCTGAAATCGAAACCATGCCTGCCGGAATCTTATCGGGTGAATTGAATATCTCCGGCCGGGGATCGGAACTCCCTTCTGTCTCAGGAGTTCTGGAAGCGGATGGTGTTATTCTCCCGGCTTTCCCGAATCTTCCGCCCGTTCATGCGAGCGTGCCGATCATTGTATCCGGTGACGAAATCAACATTACCGGCGCGTGTGCGGTCACCGATGGCGCAGAGATTCTCGCGGAGGGGGTGTACCGTTTAAATGATGGATTCGAAGGGACGATGGCGGTAACGGTGGATGACCCGGAGATTCTGCATCGGATCACCGGCGCGCCGATTGAGGGAATGTTCGCAATTTCAGGAGACATCGGATTCTCAGTGGATGCTGGAGTTGGTTTCGTCGGTGAAGCGTACTTATCGGATGGCGTTCTCGGCTCCCTGAAAGTGCCGAATCTGTCAACCCGAATCGCCTGTGACAGCGAGACGGTTAGAATTTGGGACCTGTCCGGCCTGATCGGTGCTGGAGCAATCGAAGGTGAAATGACAATACCGCTGCAGGGAAGCGATCCCGGCATCGATACCGGCTCCTTCGTCCTGCAGGGGCTTAACATCGGGAGCATGTTGCCGTCAGAGTATTCGGCAGCGATCTCAACCACGCTTGATATTACCGGAAGGGTCAATTATCGATCCGATAGTAAAATCCTGACGGTTGGTTTGGAAATTATCGAGGATGCCGCGCAGCTTGGTCCCAATGTGCTGTCTACGGATGAAGAAGGCATTTCAGTCAGGATTGATTTTCCGTTTGAGGATGTTATGGACCCGTCTCTGGTGGTCTCCGGGACGCTGAATTCCCGTCCGGCGGATGCGCCGATCTATCAGGGTCGGACACTTACGCCTTATTCATCGAGAGTTGTAAGTGAGATAACCGATCTGTTGACAGGGAGATCGATGGAGGAGCGGGGAACTTCAGAACCCGCAATTCCCGCGGTCTCCGGCGCTATCGATATCCGGGCTGAACTCACCAATCTCTTTGGGAAGCCCGATGGATCGGTTGATATCACGACCGGGGATATCGTGGTCGCGGGAATGGAATTTTCATCGTCCCTGCTGCATATTTCAGGCGCGGACGGGGATAGCTGGGATATCGAATTGCGGGTGGATGCGCTCGACGCAGGATCGCTTGAGATTACAGGTGAGATAGAACGCGGTGAGACTCTCGGTGACAGTCCTTTGACCCTCTCAGCCGCGGTTCATGACTCCGGGTTCAACGGGTTATTGGGTCTTCTCGGTCTTTCGGAATTGGGTACAACATCCGGAACAATAAACGGTTCCGGATTTATTGAGGGAACCCTGACCACTCCGGTGGTCGATACTTTCCAGTTGAAATTCGGTGAGTCGGTTGCGTTTGGAGTCCCGTTAAGTCAGGGCGAGGTTAACTTCAGCTACGATTTCCCGATGCTGAGTATCTCGGGTCTTGAGATCGAGGGAGCGGATGGGTTCCGTGCTCTGGGAGCCGGAGCGGTCGATCTGAACTCGGTTTCGCTGACCGGAGCCACGCTGGTTCTCAGGCTGGATGATTTCAATCTGAACACAATTTCGAGCGCTCTCGATACTGACCTCCCGTTTATGGGAACTGTGTCCGGCACTGTGCAGTTGTCGCAGGATGCGCTCGGTCCGAAGATTCATTATGACGCGAGTGTGGACGAATTTGCATGGGGAATCGGTGACGCGAGCCTGCCTCTCGGTAGTATTTCACTGAGCGCGGAAGCCCGTCCCGGCGATGATCAGATCGTTATCAATAATCTGGAGTTGAGCAATAACGATAAATCAATAGTCGTCTTTGGAAAAATCCCGGCTGATGGTCACGATTCGGGCGCGGACCTGTTCGATCTCCTGATTACAAGCGATACGGGTTTCTCCTTACCCATGCCGGAGGGAAATATCGATCCGGTCGTCAGTTGGAAAGACGGGCTTGGGCCGGTTAATCTGAGTCTTACGGGCAGTATTGCGTTTCCGGTGCTTTCGGGGGATATCGATCTTGATTTCAACGAGGTCAACCTGTATGACGCCATCCTTGTTGACAGTATCGCGGGAACACTTCACGCAGAGAACTCGGTAATTACAACATCATCTGAATTGATTCGGGTTATGGGCAGGGACTGGAATCTCGGCCTGGAGGGAAATATCGACTTAAATAAACTGAAGCTGTACCTGGCAAGCTATATCGAACGTGAGAACAGGTACATTTTCAACGCCGGATCGATTGGTGAGATAAAAGTCGCGCATCCTTCCGGGGAGCCGATACGGATCAATGGCTCTGGCTTTGATTTCCGGATTCTTCCAGGGACTGATGGAAACACACCGACAATCACCATGAAAGGGCTTCGGGATGGATTCTCAACCGCTGTCACAGGAGATATTTCCATCGTGGGCGGACAGGTCGATATCGCAAGGCTTCCGGAATTTTCCCAATCCGATGGGACAACTGAAACGAAAGACAAAGACATCTCTGTTACTTTCGATCTTCATGGTGAACTGCTTGCGGGATTCAGGATGCAATACGGCAACATGTTCAATCTGATCGTTGAGGATGCCGATGTCGACCTGAGCGGCAATATGAATTATCCCATCGTCACAGGATCGCTGTTCGCTCCGGATGGATGGATCGACCTTTTCGGGAATCACTTCATCCTTATCGAACCCCTCGAAATGCGTCTGTCATCGCTTTACCCCCCGACCGATCCACACATTAAGGCTACCGCGCGCAGGCATTTCCGGGAGGTTCAGAGTCCCGGATTTTACGGCGAGGAGCTTGTCATCACGGCACGGATCGACAGCCGGCTCAGTAATATGATCGAAAACATACAACTGACAAGCGAACCGCCGCTTGGCAAGGACCAGTTAATCGCCGCGATGGCTTACGAGGATTTCGTGTTCAGAACAATCGGAAACGCGATTTTCGGCGACGGCGCGATGAGTTCCGGGTTCGAAGATATGGATTTCGGCGGAGTGGTGCTCCCGTTCGCGACATCCTATCTGTCACGCTATATTCGTCGGGAGGCTGGTTTCACCGATTTCGAGATCAGCATGGACAGGGAACAGAATCTGCTGATCTATCTGGAGAAGGAAATTTTCGACGATCTTGTGATGTATTACTTCCAGAAATTCGGACCGGACTCTGAGGACGATTATCGCTGGGGTGCCCGCTATCGATGGCGTCCGAGAAGCTGGATCGGGTTCGAGATCGACAATGACGAGGAGATAACCCCACAGATTGAATATATTATTCCTCTTGATTAATACCAGTCCCGCTGGATATACGATTTTTTTTCATTTCAACAGTCACAGGCTACTGCAAACCAGCAGAGGCTGTCTCAGAATAGCGTTTTTAACTGTAGCGCGGACGTCCCGTCGGCTGTCTTGTGGACGTCCTCGTCCGCAAAATA
>CBDUUJ010000198.1:0-5689 GCA_965370205.1 uncultured bacterium | reverse complement strand
TGCGTTATGGGGCTCGTTATTTGCAAAAAAGACGCACTGCCGTGCTGTTCTACGGGTTATTGCATTTTCTGTGGCGAGCAATCTATTCTTTTCACGAATTGTGAGACAGTCTCTGGCAGTCTGCGTTACGGGTATATGCGAGTATCAATACTTATTTAGTGGAATTGGTCTCAGTTCTCTGATTCTACGCAGGAATATATTTACTTGTATAACAATTCAGTCTTCCACTTCTCAGGCATTGTTTCGGTGGCGGTTCGTAGAATCAATCTGGCTGCGTGATGTTCGTGTTTTTTGCAGAAATTCACAACCTTATCGGGCGCGGTGCGTGCGGCTTCCCTTAGGAGCCATGCAACACCTTTCCGAGCCATGTCGTCCTTGTCAGGCATCAACGGTGCCGCAATACGCCACACATCCGAAAGATAATTTCCCACTCTTGCGTGTTCTACCAGCGAAACCGCTGCCGCCCTGCGTCGCCAGCGATTTTTCGACTTCGTCCATTTCAGAAGCTCCCTGCGACGATCCGATCTCCCATTTAAAAGCGGACTTATGATATTACCCGACAGATAATCGCAGCACGCCCAGTCATTAAGGTCGTTCACCCAGTTGTCACAAAGCTCCCATGTGGAATCATCGAAATCATCCACGAACGCCCCCAGAAGAAAACAGGCGATTGTCTTCTCTTCAAACTTCCCCTTTTTCCAGAGTGGCTTTGCGAGTTTGAGCGCAGATGGAAATCCGCCATTGTGTCTGCACCACTTTACAGCTTCCCGTGCAATCTTCCTGACCACTGGCATTCTTGTCCCGATATTGTCGATGCTGCTCTTGAAATACCGTTTTGTTGTTATGCGATACACTTCACATGCAGCATCCCTGAGAAGCCCGCGGATTTTTCGCGGAGTAAATTTTTCGGTCATGAGTTTTTATTCAAGTTACAATTACAGCTTGCAAGGATTTCCGTTTTCTTCAGCTTATTGTGTGTTTCGGACTGTTATATTTGCGCAGCGGTCAGTAGCCCTCCGGAAGATGCCACAGGACCACCGTGGTATGGTTTTCCTGGACATAAACCGGATCGGGCAGGGTATAGAATGGTCCGTCCTGGTTTGTCCCGATCTGCACGGTGTAGTTCCCGCCGGGCAGTGTGAGGTCGAACCGGCCTTCAATGTCGCCAAAGATCATCTGGTCGGGCACAGTCGGGCTACTCATAGTTCGTCCGATTATAATAACCGGTCCGGGGATCGGATCCCCGGAGCCCTCGCGAACGACCACTCCGATAAGGTTGCCGTCAGCGAGTCCGCCGCTGCATGAGACAAGTCCGAGGATAATTACCGACAGGAGTGAAAATAGTATCAAGTGTTTTATCATTGTGAAATCCTTTCTTCCCCGCATATTGTTCTTATTTATTTTTTAAAACGATACTTGAAAAGAGTCCAGATCGCCACTATTCCATCCCACCAGGTGATTTTTTTACCTTCGAGGGTTGTGCGGCCCCTGTAGTTGATCGGTACTTCAACCAGTTTGTATCTTTTCTTCAGGACCTTGCTCGTGACCTCGGGACAGAACTCAAAGCGCTGGCATGTCAGCTCGACCGAATCGATCACGTCTTTCCGGAAGGCCTTATAGCAGGTGGCCTCATCGGTGATGCGTTTGCCGTACAGGATGATCGCGGTCCATGTGAGGATTTTATTCGCGAGCAGGTTGGCGAACGCCATTCCCTCGGGACGGGATTTCCCGAGGAATCGCGACCCGTACACGACATCGGCCCTGCCCTCCAGGATCGGCGCGATGATTTTCGGGTAATCCTCCGGGTCGTACTCGAGATCGGCGTCCTGGATAATCACGATATCGCCGGTGACATATTTCAGCCCGATACGTATCGCGAATCCCTTGCCGCTGTTGAGCATGGAGAAATGGACATTGATGACCGCGGAATCGTGCGACTTGTCGTTAATTTCCCTGAGGACTTTGATAGTTCCGTCCTCGGAGCCGTCATCGACTACGATAATCTCTTTCTCCAGGCCGACATCGACTCCCGCGACCCGGTCGATCACTTCGGCGATGTTTTCGACCTCGTTGTAGCACGGGATGATGATCGAGAGTTTTTTGATGTTTTCGGGCGGTTTTGTCATGGATTGGAGGATATTTTAACAGATTTCAGGGCTAAAAAACTTGTTGATTTAAAATTACCGAATCCCGACCGCTTTCATTGTGGCTGCAAGGACCTCTTTCGCGATCGCGCTCGCTTTTTCTGCGCCGTCTGAAAGGATTCGATCCACTTCCCCGGGATGCTCCTCGAATTCCCTGCGCTTTTCACGTATCGGTCTGAGGTAATTGTTGCATATCTCGGCGAGTTCCTTCTTGCATTGACCGCATCCGCGCTCGCCTGATTCGCAGGTTTTTCTGATTGTATCGAGTTGGTTTGTCTCGTTGATGTAGATTTTATTCAGGTAGAAAACGGGGCAGTCATCGGGATGTCCGGGATCGCCCATGTAGGGTTTCAGCGGATCGGTGTAATATCCCTTGATGATCTTCGTCGTTTTTTTCTCGTCATCTTTGATATTGATCGCGTTGCCGTACGATTTCGACATTTTACGGTTGTCCGATCCGGGCACGGTCGCATACTCTGAATGGAGATACTCCGGTACAGGGAAGATCGGTCCGAACTTGCCGGTCATCGATTCGGCGAGGTCGATGGTCAGGTTGAGATGCGGAGCCTGGTCCCTCCCGATCGGGACCAGCTCGCCTTTGTACATAAGGACATCCGCGCTCTGAAGAACCGGATAGCCGAGGAAACCGTAATTAGGCGATGCAATCTTAAGCTGCTCGACCTGATCCTTGTAGGTCGGATTCCTGAGAAGCCACCCGACCGGCGTGAACATCGAAAGCAGAAGATGGAACGCGGGGATCTCGACAATGTCGGACTGCCGGAAAATGATGCTTTTTTCGGGATCGAGACCGGTCGCGAGCCAGTCGAGGACCACCTCGCGGGTGTTCTCCATTGCGTTTATGTCCGGCGACCAGTCCGTGAGCGCGTGGAAATCGGCGACGAAAAAATAGCAGTCGTAATCCTCCTGCATTTTCCACCATGTCTCGAGCACACCGTGGAAGTGACCGATATGCAGTGGACCTGTAGGTCTCATGCCGCTCACGACGCGTTTTTTCTTTGCTGTTCCAGTCTGGTCTTTACTGACCGGTTCTGTCATTGCATCTCTCCATTTCCAATAGACCGACAAATGGGATCGATCCTATTATTAAATTCGATTTGATTTCAATCTTTGGACCCCGGTATGCTCGGAAACAAAAAAACCGGTTTGTCCGACCGGTCACGCGCAACTGAATATCCAGCCGGATTCACTTTATCCGCCTGACCACACCCAGACTGCCGGGATGAGATTATGTCGTGTTCCTGAAATCATTAACCAGACACTAAATATAGTCGGTCAATCCGCCTTGTCAAGACCTTACCCGACATCCACAATTCCCCATCCGGGGATTGCGGAATCGATAAACGGTTTTGTATCCTCTCGCGCCACGCCATCTTCCTCATCAAGGGAGGTCTCCCTGATAGTGACTATATTTTCTGTACTCTCCATTCTAAACGCTCTCCGGACAGTCACTTTCGAGTTGTCGGCGCGTGTGAATTCAAAATAGAGTATGCCACGACCGTCGATTGTCGCCAGACCGACATAAACGCCGTACTGCCGCCCCTCAGGAATTGTCGGAAGGTTCCTGAAAATCTCCTCGCTGGGTCTCCAGTCGTCACGGTAAAGTTGTTCCGCATTGCCGGGCATTGCGTGATACCTCTCGTAAAATCTCCTGACGAACAGCCTTGAGATCGAGAATATCATGTTCTGACGGAGGTAGCCGGCATTTCGAATGTCGTACCTCGCCCAGTCTTCATCGAATGATCGATGCTGCTCATAGGATGCGGCTGCGCGAGAGATCCCGATTGAATCCTGGTGCGGGTCTCCCGATTCCTCCGATTTCCTGATGAAGTACGAGCAGTCGAAACCGGTCTCGGTGAAACTGAACTGCACCTTGTCGTGATCGGAATCCCATGACTCCAGCGGACGGTCGACCAGCTCGAAATCCGGAGCGTAGTCGGGCGCGACAGGATCGAACCAGAACCATTTCGAATTTTGCAGCTCCTCAAGCGATCTCGGCAGACGGCCATATTCGCCATAGAACGCTTCGGTTGAAACGTTCAGCATGTCGCGAACCATGAGGTTACCATCCTGCCAGTGCTGGTATTCGGTCATGCGGGACGATTTGCCGCCACCACCGCACGCGGATTGGGTGAGTAAGATTAAAAATGCAGACAGTATGTAAATGAGATGGTGCCGTGTTGAGACTTGATATGTCATAAAGACCCTCCGCAGGAAAGATCCTGTCGGTGGGTCGATTATAACCCCAAATGGTCTAATTCAGAATAGAAACGGTTTGATAAAAATGGAATGCTGTTATCCGATTAGAGATTTGGAATAAAAAAACCCGATCATAATCGGGGATTGGATGTAGCTGGCAGGCTGGGAAGGAATCGAACCAAATCTGATGTTTTCGAGACCGTTTCTTCACAAGGACAATTAATTTGAGCAATCTCAAGTATATTATTGCATCTTATGATAGAATCATTGCCAATATCATCAGGCTACGGAGGTATAAACAATGAGGAATTCAGTTTCTCTTATTGTTTTAATTATATTAGCGATTATCTTTTATGGGTGTTCCGGTGCTGGATCCAGTCCGGTATCTCCAGACTCAGAGCAGGACTCGCAACAACAACTCACTGCACAGACCGGGCAATCGGTACAAACGCCGAACACCGTGCTCTGGGGTTATTACGATATTTATCTGGACCTGGAATCGAAGAGCGTTGAAATCACTCCCAACAGGAACGTCTCATTTGCCGCGAATATTGTGGGGTTTCTTAATTCAAATCCGACCGGATTGGGGATCAGCTTCAACGGAACATCGATGGGCTCGGGCTACATCGACATCGATCTGGACGTGACGATCAATCACCCGCTCGACAAGGAAACCTTCAACGGCTACGACGTCATGGGGGTTTTCATTGGCGATGGGTCCGGCATAATGGATTACAACAGCGACCTTGCCTACCCCATGCACGGTACCGACCAGATTTTACTAAACGCCGACAGTTACACCCGTTGGTTTAATCCGACCGGATTCGACCAGGAGGGAATATTCGGCCATATACCAGGCAAACTTGCCGCTCCCGGCTATTTGGGTACCGCCACCTTAAACGGATGTAAATACTTTGGTGAAGGGCTTGGGACAACCGATGACCTCTGGACTTACCTGGTCACAGGCGATCCGGATGTCGGATACTTCCTTCATAGTACCGGAAATACACGTAATTACCAGATACGGTTCCCCGTTCCGCTTCCCGGGATCAAGTATGGCTACGCGGTGGTCGCAAACTGGGCCGGCGCCGGTCCCGATGACCATCCGGCGCATGCGGCAGAGGCTGTCGGTTGTTCCGTTGATGACATGAGCACGGTTTACTACGTCGATGAGACCGACAGCGGCGGTAATCTTGTCCTGGACATTTCCGTTTTCGAGTGGGATGCAGAATTATCAGGCGGAGTGATGCTCGATTACTATATCTACCTCGAAAGCACCGTTCTCCTTTCAGAATATATGCTGAACACGTCCGAGATGACACCGACAG
>CBDUUJ010000197.1:0-5700 GCA_965370205.1 uncultured bacterium | reverse complement strand
GCAATGAAAAAAAATACTCTGAATTTCGGGATCGTACTGTCTTTTCTTATCCTTCTCATGCTGTCGCTGTCGTGCACGTCGGCGGATGATAATCAGGGGGCATCAGGCGACGATGCCGATCTCTTTTCACTTATCATCCTCCACACAAACGACATGCATGCCCGTGTCATGGAGTTCAACAAGTACGGGAACACATGCAGCGATGAGGAATCCGCGGAGGGTAAGGGATTCGGCGGGGTCGCGAGGCTGGCAACCGTTATCGAACGCGAGCGCGGAGACAAATCCAACGTGCTCCTGCTCGATGCCGGCGACCAGTTCCAGGGAACTTTATTCTACAGCCTGTTCAAAGGCAAAGCTCCGCAGATTTTCATGAACAGATTCGGCTACGACGCGATGACTCTCGGCAATCACGAGTTCGATGACGGCCCGGAGGTTCTCGCGGAATTTATCGAGGGGCTTAATTTCCCGGTGGTTTCATCCAGCGTGAATGTTGCCAATGAACCGCTTCTCAGAGAATTAATCAAGCCGTATGAGATTCTTGAGGTTGACGGGCGCAAAATCGGCATCGTGGGATTCATGACCGAGGAGGTTCCGCTGATCGCCAAGCCGGGTCCGAATGTCGCGTTTGAGGATATCGAATCATCGGCGCAGGACGCGGTGAATGAGCTTATAAGTCAGGACATTGACATCATCATCGCGCTGAGCCATTCGGGGCTGTCGCGGGACATGGAAACCGCTGCAAATGTTGAGGGAATCGATGTCATCGTCGGCGCGCATACTCATTCACTGCTCTCCAATACCGATGAGAACGCGGAAGGCCCGTACCCCGTTATGGTGATGTCCCCGTTGGATGAGCCGGTGCTGATTGTCACGGCAAAATGCTGGGGAAAATACCTGGGAGAAATTGAGATTGATTTCAACGATGAAGGTATCGCTGAAGAATGGTCGGGTGAGCCGATATTTCTCGATTCAACCGTGCCTGAGGATGAGGAAGTCATGGCTGAAGTTGCAGAGATGAGCGGGGAAGTCAATCTGCTGCGTTCGATGGTTATCGGGAATACGCTGGTCGATCTGGACGGCACCGAAGATATGGTCCGCTACAACGAAGCCTGTCTCGGCAATCTCATCGCCGACGCGATTCTCTGGGAGAGCAGGCCGTCGGGAGCCGAGATCGCGTTTTTCAACGGCGGCGGGATCAGGGCAGGTATTCCGGCGGGGGATATCACGATGGCGGCGATTCTTGAGGTGCTTCCGTTTACAGACACGATCGCGACCCTGGAGATGATGGGTTCCGATTTCCGCGATTTGCTCGAGTATTCGGTCAGCCGCGCAGAGGACCCGCGAAATGAGGGCACCGGACGATTTCTCCACTTCGCCGGAATCACATTCACCTGGGACCCGAATCAGCCTGCCGGAAGTCGAATTCTCGATGTTCAGGTTAAGAATGAGAATGGGGATTTCAGGGAGTTAAGCGATTACGATACTTACAAGATAGCCGCATCGGGTTTCCTGCGTGGCGGCGGGGATGGATTCGATATCCTTCAGGAGAAAGCGATAGACCCATACGATTTCGGTCGGGTTATTTCGGATGTGGTCGTGGAATATATAAGCCTCAAGTCGCCATTGGCGCCGCGCGTGGAGGGTCGGATTAAAAGAGTGGAATAATCTTGTGTGTGTTGAATCTATTCCAACTCGATATCCTCCCAGATTTTCGATGGTCTTCCAAGTTCACTCTCGAAGAATTTATAAAGAATCTGCCTGCATTCTTCATCAAGAATGCCGCTGATTATTTCAATTCCGGATTCACTCAGGAAATTGAACGAGCTACCGTCCGCGCCGAGTTTCAGATCGCGTGCACCGTACACAACCCGCTTCATGCCGTAATGGATCATCGCGCCTGCGCACATCGCGCATGGCTCAAGCGTGCTGAATATGGTGATGTCGTTCAGGTTCAGCCTATTCAGTTTCGGACTCAAATCTCTCAGGCACATCATTTCGGCATGTGCGGTGATGTCATTGAGCGCGCGTCTCCGGTTATATCCTCTCGCGACAATTTCTCCGTTTTTCAAGGCAACCGCGCCGATGGGGACTTCACCCTCGCTGAATGCAAGTTCCGCCTCGACGAGAGCTTCCTTCATGAGGTTAATGTCTGATGGGGTCATGTTTTAGTATCAGCCGGCAGGGATGCCGGCGTTACAGCCGGCTGGAATGCCAGCGTTACAGTTAATATTCCTGCACTATAATATTTAGTAACCAGGACCTATCTATGCCGCCCACAAACTTGATCCTGTTTCTACCAATCCTGTATAACCATCGGGTTTGTGGGTGTCCTTTTTATCGTCAATCATCCCGAAAAAGACCCCCACAAACCCGCAGATTATTAAAAAACCGGTCGGGACAGGATTAAGTTTGTGGGCGACATAATTTTATATATCGATAAATCGATAAATACTGCACTTACCTTATGTGGTGGGTTTAATTATTTTTCCTCGACCGTGAACCATTCCTGGAAATAGACTCCCTGGATCTCGAACGGCAGCGCGCCCTGGTAGTCGTATTCCTCGCACTCGATTCCAAACCACGCGAGGATGTCATCGCCTGAATCCATCATCATCGGAAACATGTCCATATTGAAAACAGCCCAGCCGTCGCCGTAATCAACCGGCTCGGGAACGCAGAATCCCATCAGTTTATCATCCTGGGCGAACGCACAGCACATGTTCTCTCCCGCATTGTGCCAGTCGTAAACATAAACCGACATCGCCACTGCCCCCTCGGCAATTTCAAGATCGGGATCCCATGTGAGTGTATTGTTCACATTCTGAAGCTCGATTCTGTAGGCTTCAGGGCGATTTGCGGAGAACGGGAAATCATCCGGGATCACAATCGGCGGACCTCCATCCGCAGGCGCCCAGTTTGCGTCTACGGCGTAATTGAAGACAAGACTTCCGGGAGTGAATCCGATCTGGTAACGTCGTGTGCAGGATGTGCCCGGAATAAAAGCGCCGCGCATCGATTTGTCGAGTTCGCTTAAAGAAGCTTCGGGATCTGAAAGATCACTTGCGAAATATTTGTAACCATTGAGGATCGCATTGAAATCCACTTCTGAATGTTCTTTTCCAAGAAGCCCGTCGATGTAGCCCATATGCGGCTTGGCGGCATTTTCCGGGAACTCAACAGGATTCCACCATCGCGTGAATCCATCGGGGTTCAGAAGCCGGACATTGTCTTCACCGGGAAAATAAAGAGAATCTGAAAACGGAAACAACAATGAGCCGTGGCTGATGAGAATTCCGGAGACATCGAACGCGGTCGCGAAATCCATCCCGGCATACGGGTGAGTGATTTTTATATCGACTGTTACCACACTTGAGCTGAAATCAACGATCTGGTCAATCGCCAGCGCAACTCCCACGGGAGGTTCCATGAAAGCGAGTCCGTTCATGTGGATTTCACTCGTGCGAAGCGGAATGTAATCAATCGATTCAGTGGCGGGGTCGATATGGAATTGCCAGAGTCCAAGGCATGTATGGGTTTGAGATGTGTTGTTTGTGATTTGAGTGCCGGGTGTATCAGGCAATGACGGGGTTCCAGGATTTCCGCATCCGGTGAAAGCGGTGAATAATATTATTTGAATCAGGTAAATGGAAAAGGCTGTTCGGAAATGCATCTGTGACCTCTGCGGCTTGCTGTTATGGTGAGTTAAGGAACTTTCATATTACCATAGTTAACGTATTGAACGTGAACAAAAAAAGGGGGGGATTTGAAAAGAAAGGTAAGAAAAAGGGGAAGAAAAAGGGGACACCTCATTTCGTCTTCGAAATGCAGGTGTCCCCGGAATTTACATGCCTTTAACCACTCCCTGACGGTCGTGGCTCTGATACAGTGGCTCTGATACGGTCACGATACTGACAATAAATTACTCCGATTCAAAGCATAGCATATGTCCCTGATTATCGGCGATGTAGAGCCTGTTGTTTACGTTTGTGATTCCGCCCCAGGCAAAACTGAATAACTCGGGATGCACGTAGACCTGTGTCCCGTCAACCGGATCGTAGGCGGTCATCTGCATATATGAGCCGTCATGCCTGACAGCGAGCCAGATATAGCCGCCTGAGTAGGTTCCCTGCTCGCAACTGTTGACAATCGGAACCTCCCAGTTCTGGTTGAGGTCGAAATCGAATGACTGGAGTTTGAATAACGATGAACCAAGCCTGGTAACCACAAACATGTCGGTTTCGCTTATCCATATTCCCAGAGGCTGGTAACCGCCAAGATTATAGGTGGCGGCGTTTGTGCCTGTCGACAGGTGGGTTTTATAGAGTGTGGCTGAACCGCCTCCGTAGTACACATACTCGCCAATAACAACCGGGTTGTGGTAGAGATTCCCTCCGACATTCTGCTGCCAGGCCAGTGCGCCGGTATCCGCGTTCAGGCATCGCAGATATGACGAGTGCGGAGCCGCGACATATCCCTGCCCGGCAATTTCTCCATAAACCGGCGGGAACAGCGGATGGCTGGTCTGGTAGATCGACCAGTTTTCGCTGCCGTCCGACGTATTCACCGACACGAAAGTGCCTCCGGATCCTCTGAACCAGATCTTGTCATCGGCAATAACCATGCCCTGATGATCGAAAGTTGTGGATGGATAGACATGCCATTCGTCCGTTCCGACATCAGCGTCGAACGACCAGATTCCCGTTCCGCCGGTGAATACCGAATCACCCCATAAGTTAGCGGAAGCTCCGGTCCAGAAACTGCTGATCCCGGTAACATGAATATCCTTTTCCCATTGCTGAGTGCCCGTTGCCTCATCAAAAACCCTGAGATATCCACCTGATTCGATCATGTAGATTTTGTCGCGGCCTATCGTAAGCATCGTGTGATTGTTGCCGGTGTAGCTGACGTTATAGACAAGACTCAAAGGCTGTGTCACGTGAGAGTTGGGATTGTATGAGGTATTTTGAGCATTGTAGAATCCCGCCGGCCATTCGTCTCCGGTTACATGGATCTCAAGCGGCACATCGAGAAGATCCCATGCGCCGAATGAGTCGGTAACCCGTAACTGCACATAATATGTGCCAAGCCCGGTAAATTCATGATCGACCACAGCGCCATCGGTGTTGCTGTATTCGTATGTGCCGTCAGCATCGATATCCCACTCGTAAAGCGCGATATAGTCGCCCGGGTCAGGATCGTATGAGCCGGTCGGATCGAGATGCACGGTCAACGGGTCGTTTCCCTGCAACGGGTTTGTGTCATCCGCAATCGCGACGGGTGGGTTGTTCGGGGATTCACCAGTAATATGTACCGACCCAAGCGCGAATGCCACGAGTGGTTCTTCAGGATAAACGAAACTCATTGCGCCGCCTTCGATATTCGGTTCATAAGTTCCAATCGAACTTTGAGCTGCGATCAGAATCTCCTCCTCACCTGACTTGGTCAGAGTCAGGTCACCAAGGACAACAGAGTAAATCCGGCTGGTCGACTGACTCCCCGGCAATTCAATCGCGAGGGGAAGCACATCGACCGGTGCCACGAACACCGGCGACTCCAGATACAACGCCGATAACTCTGTACTGATACCGCTTACGGGAGTCTGCCAGTCGAAAACCTCAATCGCGAGATTCAGATCGCCGCCGTATGCTCGACTTTCGTCATTTATGCGGCTTTGGTTTTATCTGCTAATAACTTGTAGAC
>CBDUUJ010000196.1:0-5703 GCA_965370205.1 uncultured bacterium | reverse complement strand
TAATACAGCCTGGGACGACCAGCTTGCGGTGTTCTTCCGGTCCGCTTGACTCATAAACTCGATTGTGTTATACATTCAAACCTTTGCAGGTATTGATGTTTGTTAAGAGAGCAGATGAGCGGCGAAAGCGACAAGTTATTTGAGATTCATGCGGACTTCTGCACGGTCTTCTCAAATCCGAAACGCCTGAAAATTATCTGGTTTATTGGAGCAGAGGAGAAATCGGTGGGGGAGATCGCAGGCGAATTGGATTTGGCCGAGAGTGCGGTATCGCAGCATTTGAGAGTGATGAAAGATCGTGGAGCGGTTGTCTCAAGGAAGGAAAGCCGCACGGTGTACTACAGGGTCGCGAACAGGAATTTTCTCAAGGGACTTAAAAATATCAGGAAAGGATTGATGGAGGAGCATGAGAAAAGGTCGGAAACAATCGGGATGGAAGAATGAAGGTTTAAATACATAAATTTATAAATATATAAACAGAATTGGAGAAAAAAATGACAAACGAAGAACTTGAAAGCCTGGAGACGACAGTGGTCGATGCGCGGGGTGTTTCCTGCCCGGGTCCGCTGCTTGAGGCTAAGAAAGGAATCGGTGCCGTTGCTATCGGCGGAACCATCGAGATTCTATCGAACGATCCCGGCACAAAGAATGACATACCCGCTTGGTGCCAGAAGGTGGGTCACGAGTTCAATGGAGTGCTCGAGGCTGAGGGTTACGAACGTATTTTCGTAACACGGAAAAAATAAAAAAAAGGGGCATCCGGATGTCCACAAACGGAAACGGGCGCGTGCCCAAAATCCTGATTATCACGACAGTCCTCTGCTCGTATCCCGGCGCGGATACCGCAGGGCAGATGCATATGGAGTATGCTCCGAATACGTATATCATTCGGGTTCCCGCTCCCGTGCTGTTCCCGGAGGATTTCTATCTGCACTGCTTCAAAAAGGGCATCGATGGAATTATCATCATGTCCGCGGGTTCCGATTGTCCCTATATCGGCGCCTACGAGAGGCTTGCGGCGAGGCTCCCCAATATCTACACGAAGATGAAGGAAAAGGATCTTAATCCAAAGCGGCTGAAACTGACCGCAATCTGCTCGGTCTGTACGAAGGCATTCCTGAAAGAGATCAACAATATGAACGCGGTACTTGACGAGCTGGGTCCGGTTGATCCGGAGACAGGCGATCAGCTCGGGAAGGGAGGCTAGCATTTTGG
Organism: uncultured bacterium; assembly: GCA_965370205.1. Classification (GTDB taxonomy): domain Bacteria; phylum JAJVIF01; class JAJVIF01; order JAPKYR01; family JAPKYR01; genus CBDUUJ01. The sequence continues at coordinate 4,488 of CBDUUJ010000196.1, read as the reverse complement.
AATTTGACGCGATTGTCATTGGCGGGGGTATTGCCGGAATCGAAGCGGCACTCGACCTCGCCAACCAGGATTTTCAGGTCCTGATGGTGGACAGCGACTATTCGATCGGCGGCAAGATGATTGCCCTGAGCAAGGTGTTTCCAACCCTTGACTGTTCGAGCTGCATCACAACACCCAAGATGTCCGAAGTGGCGCATCACGACAATATCACGGTTTTTTCCTATACCGAGGTGAAGTCGCTTAATGAGAAGGACGGCGGTATCGAGGCGGTTCTCATCCGAAAACCCCGCTATGTCATTGAGGATGACTGCACTGGATGCATGCTGTGTGAATATGCCTGCCCGGTTGATGTCCCGCATGAATTCGAGGGCGGTCTCGGTGTCAGGAAAGCGATCAGCGTGCCTTTCGCGAACGCGATTCCGCAGATCGCGGTACTGAATCTCGATGAGTGCATCCTCTGCGGCGCCTGTGAAAAAGTATGTCCGACCGGAGCCATTGATTTTCTGCAGGAACCCGAGGAAGTCACGATTAATGCGGGAACGGCGATAATTGCCACCGGTTTCAAAATGGTTGAGGTTGAACCCAAGAAAGAGTATGGAGCCGGGAAATTGCCGAACGTGCTGAGTGCGTTGCAGATGGAACGTCTCCTCGCCCCGCACGGACCGTATGGAAGAGTTCTTCGGCCCTCCGACGGTAAAATCCCCGACAATATCGCCTACATTCAGTGTGCGGGTTCGCGGGATAAAACCTGGGGAGTGCCGTACTGTTCGAGAGTATGCTGCATGTACACGATCAAGCAGACCATGCTGCTGTCGGGTGCGCTGCCGCTTGCGGATATCACGAGTTACTACATGGACATCCGCGCTTTCGGAAAAGGTTATGAGCAGTTCTATCAAACCGCGAAGGCGATGGGAATTCAGTTTATCAAGGGCAAGGTGGCGAAGATTACCGAGGACGAGGATCACAATCCGATAATCAGGGTTGAGATGATTGAGGAATCCGGTCAGGTGGTCGAGCAGCAATTCGATCTCGTTGTTCTCTCTCTCGGTATGCAGCCGGGCTGGAATCCTGAGGGCGTTATACCGTTGAAAATTGACGATGAAGGCTACATTGAATCGGTCGATCCGAAGATCGCGCCGGGTGTCACCAGTATGAACGGTGTTTTCGTATGCGGCGCGGCGGCAGGCCCGAAGGATATCGTCGATACTATCGTCGAGGCCGGCGCAGCAGCGATGAACGCGTCGGTGCACTTACATAAGATGGGTTATCCTCGTCAATTGGCAGCAATGGAGACCTGATAAGAAATAAAAAGGGACACCTGCTTTTCGAGGACGAAAAGAGATGTCCCTGTGATAAGTTCGAGGACGAAAAGAGGTGTCCCTGTGAATTTCCGTGTGCCGGTTGAATCGGGAACCTGATGAGAGACACTTTTTCCGGGAGAAAAATACTGTGAATTCCAACGATAAAGAAAAGCCGAAAATCGGAGTATATATCTGTCACTGCGGAGGGAATATCTCCGACGTGGTGGATGTCGAGCGTGTAGCCAGGGAAGCTGGACATCTTCCCGATGTCGTCGTTTCGCGCGACTATGTTTTCATGTGTTCCGATCCCGGTCAGAAAATAATCGAGGATGATATCAGGGATAAGGGTGTCAATCGCGTTATTGTGGCGGCATGCTCGCCGACACTTCATGAGCTGACCTTCCGACGGACACTGATCCGCGCAGGATTGAATCCGTATTATTTCGAGCCGGTCAACACCCGCGAGCAGGATTCCTGGTGCCATAAATCAACGAAGGAAGATGCAACGGAGAAGGCAATCAGACTGGTCGCCGCTGGGGTAGGCAAGGCGCGTGGACTTGATCCGCTCTAACCGATCAGGGTTGACGCGATTAAACGGGTTATCGTGGTCGGTGCCGGGATCGCGGGTCTCCGGGCCGCTCTCGACCTCTCCGAAAGAGGTGTCGATGTTGTTCTGATTGAAAAATCTCCATTCATCGGCGGACGTACGGCGCAGTTGCACAGTGCATATCCAACCAACGATGATGCGCGTGAAATTCTTCATCGGCTTATCGACGCGGTTTTGAAGGACCCGAATATTGCAATACACACATGCTCGGAAGTGGTCAACGCGAAAGGATATATCGGCGACTTCCAATTGACAGTAAAAACCACTCCCCGTGGTGTAACCGATGAATTGACGGAGCCTGAAAAAGCGATCGCCGCATGTCCCGAGGAAACCGACAACGAATATGATTACAACCTGACAAAACGAAAAGCGATTTATTACTCGTACAAAGGATGCAAGCCAGGCATCCCGGCGATAGACTGGGAGACATGCACGAAATGCGGAAAGTGCGCTGAAGCGGTCGACGGGAAGGGGATAGCGCTGGAAGGCGAGCCGGAAGAATTTGTCGTGGAAGCCGGTGTCATTCTCATTGCCACAGGTTTCAACCACTACGAGCCGCGAGTCGGTGAGTACGGCTACAAAGATTTCCCTGAGGTAATCACACTTCCGCAATTGATCCGCCTGATGGATACCGAAGGCCCGACCGGTGGAGAGCTTATCGTAAACGGACGCAATATCAAAAATATCGCTTTCATTCACTGTGTCGGATCGAGGGAAATAGCGGGAATACACGAGCCGCACGAGAACGGCGAACTCAACGAGTATTGCTCGCGGGTCTGCTGCATGGCGACACTTCAACTGGCGAATGAGATACGCGAAAAATATCCTGATGCGAATATTTTCGAGCTGTACCAGGATATCCGCTCATATGGAAAGGGACATGAGGACTACTACGATAAAGCCTCGGATAACGGCGTATTATTTATAAAATATGTCCCGGAATCCAGACCGGTGGTTGAGAAGTCATCCGGCAGAGATGAGCATCCGCTTCAAATTAAAGTTACGGATTATCTCACATTGAAAGAAGAGCTGATCGTTCCGGTCGACCTTGTCGTGCTGTCCGTCGGCATTGAACCGCGCGACACAAGCTCTTTCGTCGATATGTTCAAGCTGCCTGTCGGAACCGACCGTTTCCTGCTGGAAGTTCACCCGAAACTGCGACCGGTGGAAACTTCGATTGATGGAGTAATTCTCGCCGGAAGCTCGCAGGGTCCGATGGATATCACCGAGAGCTGCGCGGCGGCATCGGCGGCTGCGGTGAAAGCGTCCATGATTCTCGGCAAAGGTTACGTCGAGCTTGATCCATATGTCGCCATAGTGAATCTCGATCGCTGCAACGGAACCGGCACGTGCGTCGAGGAATGCCTGTATGCAGGTGCGATTCTCCTGGAGGAAATGGAGATTGACGGTCAAATGGTCAAACGCGCGAAAGTGAATGTCGCTTTGTGCAAGGGATGCGGCGCGTGCGTGGCAACCTGTCCCAATCGCGCTCTGGATGTTAAGGGCTGGACTCTCGAACAATTCGAGGCGATGGTGGAAGCTATCGGGGCTGAAGTCCCTGTGACTGCTGGAGGTAATATCTGATGGCTGAAGAAAAGAAAAAGAAGCCTTTGCAAATCCTGAAAGAAAAAATCGGTCCTGTTCCGAAGGAGCGGCAGGAAAGGCTCAAGGAACACACAAAGATTAAATCGAGCATTAAAAAAGCGCTGAAGGAAGGACCCCTGACAATCCCGGAGATCGCCGAATCAACCGGACTGCCGTCGCCGACTGTCCTGTGGCATCTCATGTCGATGAAAAAATACGGTAAGGTCGCGGAGAGAGAACAGAGCGGCGATTATATGAAATATGGACTCATCGAAAAGAAAGATTGATTTTTTCAATCCTGTAAATATTCCGAATACGAATCAGAAAATCCAAGGAGAATAAAACAATGGCAGACAAAGTAGTTATCTTCTGCGGTTCAGATCATCCCGAGAAAGCATTCCCCCCATTTATGCTGGCAGCCGGAGCGGCAGCGTCCGACATGGAAGTCATGATGTTCTTCACGATGAGCGGGTTGAACATAGTCAAAAAGGGCTTCGCCGAAACTGTCACAATACCGAATGCCCCGAAAACCCTTCCGGAATTCATTGAGATCGCGAAGGAGATGGGAATCAGAATGGTTGCGTGCTCCGCCGCTTTCCAGATGTTCGGCATCGAAAATGACGATGTCATCGAGGGAGTCGAGATCGGCGGTGTGGCGACATTCATCGCTGAGGCGGATGAAGCGAAGATCGTCCTGACCTTCTGATATCAAACCTGAAAAATATTAGTAATTGATAGTAATTGGATAGTAATTGGGGATAGTAAATTGGGGACACCTTGTTCTTCGCCTCGAAGAAAAGGTGTCCCCGTTAATTTTGTCGGGGAGTTTTCTTGTTGTCTTTCTGGCAGGGCCAGGAAGGAATCGAATCCAATATGATGTTTTCGAGGCCGCTTCTTCACAAGGTTGATTGACATGAGTCATCTTAGGTATTTGTTGGCAAACTATGATAGAATGCCTGTTAACATTATTAAACCACGGGGGTTTAAAAAATGAGG
>CBDUUJ010000195.1:0-5709 GCA_965370205.1 uncultured bacterium | reverse complement strand
CATTAAGCAGAACGAAATCCACCACATTAACCACCAGAGTATTCACAGCTACGGCGACGCTCGCGATACACGCACAGATGCCATAAATTGCGGTAATTGCTCCGGCAGTGTCGCAATTACCAATAATCTTATCTATGACATATGGGATTTGTCGGATGCGGATGGAGGTTCCGACTACCACCGCAGTAATGACATCTACGGAATTCGCGTACATCTTTGCGGGAATGCTGTTATTACCAACAACACGGTGGATGATTTCAATCCCGTTGCACGCCCCACCGGGACCCAGGCCGGAACATGTCGACCGTATTATTTCATCAATGCCACCCTGCCGGCTGAGTCATATACCGTGAAGAACAACATCGCTTCAAATATGGTGGGCACTGAACTGCAGGGTTATCCGAGTGAATATACAACCAGTGGTTACGAGGCGTGGTTCACCACTACGGTGGATTATTCCAATGCGTGGAACATTGACGACAGCTATGCCGGTGATGAGTATTACCAATCAGCGGTTAAAGGTACAGGCTCGTTCGATAACGCCGACAATCAGGATCCGGGCTACGACATGACGCCAGGAGCGAATTATTATCATGTCACGAATGGTACTCTCGTAAGCGATGACGCAACCGAGATGGGCGCGTTCGGCGGTCCCGGCGGCAACTGGCTGCCACCCAGTCAGTGGTAAATCGCGGTTTTGAAAAACGGCGGGATTTAATGGATAATAGGGGCTGTTGAAGAAGCTATTAAAACCGGTACTCATCCTAACGGGTGGGTACCGGAGTATTAAATATTCAGTTTCAATGGTCCTGTGAATTATTTTATTCTGGAGGCATATGATGATTTATCTGAGGCTTATTGTTAAGATAAGCGTAATAGCTGCGCTTATTTTTATTTTGGGATGTAATGGAGGCACCAATCCGGTCGGGGTTGACTCCAGCCTGTCAAACACAAGCCAGATGGTCGGGTCAAGCCGGACATTGTGGGGACTCTGGCAATGTTACATGGACCCCGACAGCGGTCGGTTTGAGACAGTGCTCCTGAGAACCGCAGCATTCACGTCAAATGTGAACAACCTTCTATCGCTGACGCCGGGGAATTTCCAGGTAAGCGATCTCGATGCATCAAATTTCCAGACCGAGGGCCGTCTGGACTGCACGGTGACGGTAAAGCATCCGTTTCCGGGGCTGGATAAATTTAACGGTTTCGATGTCTGGGGAGTTTTTCTGCACAACGGGGAATCGGCTCTTGGATATGACGGGCTGACCTATGGCGGCGGTCCGGATGCCGGGGAAAACGAGGCGGTTCTTCTGAACGCGGACGGGTACACGCGATGGTTCAATCAGCCTGAATTCGATGGAGACGGAATTCCGCTGTTTGAGTACTGGCCCGGAACACCGTCCAATCTTCCGGAGCCGACCGCGATGCTGAACGGGTACAGGATTTTCGCGGACGGGCTGGACACGGAACAGGATTACTATGAATGGATTACATCCTTCGGGAATGCTGACAACCGTGGATGGTTCACGGCAGGAGCAGTGAATTCGAGACGTTACGAGTTCCAATTTCCAATTATAGATAGTTCACCGGTACTTAATTTCCAGTACGCGGTAATTGCAACCTGGGAACAAGGCGATCCGGCGCTTACAGGCGAGCCGACAATTTATGATCCCGGTGATTTCCCAACGAGTGCCAACTGCGAGGAAGCGTTTTTCCTTGGCGTTACTACAATTGCCAGCGATCTTTATTATGCTGGTATCACCACATACGGTGGCGATTTTATCGCGGATATCGAAGTGTTCGACTGGCAGGGAGGGTCGGTCGGCGGACTTGGAGTTCCGAACGAGATCGAGAGAATAATTATTGAAGGTGATTTCATACCCGGCGGATCGCATGAATTTTCGCAGGTTGAACTTGCGGCTGTCGCAGCGGCGGGAACAGATAATTCATCTGTATTTCAAGTGGAAATCCTGAACTGCGAACCTAAGGCGAGCGGTGAAGCCGATCTCTCGGTGATTGTCGAAGCTGCCGGATTGAACGGTGGGAGCTACAATCAGGGATTCCCGACCGAATATCCCGACCCCGCCCGACGTGCGGTATTCATGCCGGGAACGGTGACAGTGAGCGATGAAGCCCCGATTCCTCCCGCTGTGTACAACCTTATTCTGGATATCGAGCGTAACGGAAATGATCTCATTACCGGCATCATTCTCGACTGGGACGATAACGTCGGTATCACTGAATACAACATTTATCGCCAGGACCCGTTTGATTCCGGCGACGACTGGGTTTTAATTCCCGACAGTCCGGTTGCGGCAAGCGAATATACCGACACGAATATTGTCGGCAATGAAGCGTATCAGTATAAAGTGATCGGTCTCGTGGGAATTGTCGAGGTGGATGATATCTCTGTGGAAGCATACGCGCTTCTTGAGAACGCGGAAGATAATGCCACCACAGACAGCATCTGGGAGCATGCCTCTATTGACATGTATGGCATGCTTTTCAATGAGTTCGGAACGCTTGATCTAACACCCAATAACGGGACCTACTGCTGGGATGAAGGTGGAACATACCAGAATGGTCCGGGTGGAGGTGGCTATAACTCCGCTGTTTCGACAGTTCTCGCATCGCCGGTGCTGCCGCTTCCGGAAGGCGCCGACACGTGCGAAATGGAATTCTGCGCCAGGCTTAACAACCTTCCAAGCTGGTCGACCGGTGAGCAGGTCGGAGCGGCTGTAGGGGTTACAAATGAGGTCGTTGACGGGGACACCAACCCGTTCACACCATCGCAGAACTACATCGAGGGCTTCGATTACAACTGGACGCATATCGACGGACTTTCGAAGTATGGCTACTATCCGAACATTACCACCTCAAACGATATGGGTTACGCAAAGCAAATTCCATCCGACAGCGACGTGCAGTACATGTATGGAAAATTCGCACTTCCTGATGTTTTCATTATGACGAATGCGCGTGCAGCCTTTGTATTTGGAGCAGCTAATACTGTTGGTGGCGCTTCTCAACCCAATGCCGGAACAAGCTTCGACGATATCGCGGTGCTTGTGTATTAGAGTATTGAATCTTGCAACATGCTTTTTCATAAAAGGAGTTTCGATATGAAAATTCGATTTGTATCGGTATTTGCGCTGTTTTTTATGGCAGCAATACTCGTTGGCTGCGGAAGCGGTTCCGATCCTGTCGGAGCGGTTCCCGATTCAACCTGCATCGTTCAGGATTTTCAGTCGAACGGGTCAAGCCGCGTTCTCTGGGGTGTCTGGGAATGTTCCATTGATCCGGAGAACGAGTTGATTGATATCGTGCCGCTTCGAACTGCGAATTTCACGGCAAACGTGAACAACCTTCTGTCGCTGACGCCGGGGAATTTCCAGGTAAGCGATCTCGATGCATCGAATTTCCAGACCGAGGGCCGTCTGGACTGCACGGTGACGGTAAAGCATCCGTTTCCGGGGCTGGATAAATTTAACGGTTTCGATGTCTGGGGAGTTTTTCTGCACAACGGGGAATCGGCTCTTGGATATGACGGGCTGACCTATGGCGGCGGTCCGGATGCCGGGGAAAACGAGGCGGTTCTTCTGAACGCGGACGGGTACACGCGATGGTTCAATCAGCCTGAATTCGATGGAGACGGAATTCCGCTGTTTGAGTACTGGCCCGGAACACCGTCCAATCTTCCGGAGCCGACCGCGATGCTGAACGGGTACAGGATTTTCGCGGACGGGCTGGACACGGAACAGGATTACTATGAATGGATTACATCCTTCGGGAATGCTGACAACCGTGGATGGTTCACGGCAGGAGCAGTGAATTCGAGACGTTACGAGTTCCAATTTCCAATTATAGATAGTTCACCGGTACTTAATTTCCAGTACGCGGTAATTGCAACCTGGGAACAAGGCGATCCGGCGCTTACAGGCGAGCCGACAATTTATGATCCCGGTGATTTCCCAACGAGTGCCAACTGCGAGGAAGCGTTTTTCCTTGGCGTTACTACAATTGCCAGCGATCTTTATTATGCTGGTATCACCACATACGGTGGCGATTTTATCGCGGATATCGAAGTGTTCGACTGGCAGGGAGGGTCGGTCGGCGGACTTGGAGTTCCGAACGAGATCGAGAGAATAATTATTGAAGGTGATTTCATACCCGGCGGATCGCATGAATTTTCGCAGGTTGAACTTGCGGCTGTCGCAGCGGCGGGAACAGATAATTCATCTGTATTTCAAGTGGAAATCCTGAACTGCGAACCTAAGGCGAGCGGTGAAGCCGATCTCTCGGTGATTGTCGAAGCTGCCGGATTGAACGGTGGGAGCTACAATCAGGGATTCCCGACCGAATATCCCGACCCCGCCCGACGTGCGGTATTCATGCCGGGAACGGTGACAGTGAGCGATGAAGCCCCGATTCCTCCCGCTGTGTACAACCTTATTCTGGATATCGAGCGTAACGGAAATGATCTCATTACCGGCATCATTCTCGACTGGGACGATAACGTCGGTATCACTGAATACAACATTTATCGCCAGGACCCGTTTGATTCCGGCGACGACTGGGTTTTAATTCCCGACAGTCCGGTTGCGGCAAGCGAATATACCGACACGAATATTGTCGGCAATGAAGCGTATCAGTATAAAGTGATCGGTCTCGTGGGAATTGTCGAGGTGGATGATATCTCTGTGGAAGCATACGCGCTTCTTGAGAACGCGGAAGATAATGCCACCACAGACAGCATCTGGGAGCATGCCTCTATTGACATGTATGGCATGCTTTTCAATGAGTTCGGAACGCTTGATCTAACACCCAATAACGGGACCTACTGCTGGGATGAAGGTGGAACATACCAGAATGGTCCGGGTGGAGGTGGCTATAACTCCGCTGTTTCGACAGTTCTCGCATCGCCGGTGCTGCCGCTTCCGGAAGGCGCCGACACGTGCGAAATGGAATTCTGCGCCAGGCTTAACAACCTTCCAAGCTGGTCGACCGGTGAGCAGGTCGGAGCGGCTGTAGGGGTTACAAATGAGGTCGTTGACGGGGACACCAACCCGTTCACACCATCGCAGAACTACATCGAGGGCTTCGATTACAACTGGACGCATATCGACGGACTTTCGAAGTATGGCTACTATCCGAACATTACCACCTCAAACGATATGGGTTACGCAAAGCAAATTCCATCCGACAGCGACGTGCAGTACATGTATGGAAAATTCGCACTTCCTGATGTTTTCATTATGACGAATGCGCGTGCAGCCTTTGTATTTGGAGCAGCTAATACTGTTGGTGGCGCTTCTCAACCCAATGCCGGAACAAGCTTCGACGATATCGCGGTGCTTGTGTATTAGAGTATTGAATCTTGCAACATGCTTTTTCATAAAAGGAGTTTCGATATGAAAATTCGATTTGTATCGGTATTTGCGCTGTTTTTTATGGCAGCAATACTCGTTGGCTGCGGAAGCGGTTCCGATCCTGTCGGAGCGGTTCCCGATTCAACCTGCATCGTTCAGGATTTTCAGTCGAACGGGTCAAGCCGCGTTCTCTGGGGTGTCTGGGAATGTTCCATTGATCCGGAGAACGAGTTGATTGATATCGTGCCGCTTCGAACTGCGAATTTCACGGCAAACGTGAACAACCTTCTGTCGCTGACGCCGGGGAATTTCCAGGTAAGCGATCTCGATGCATCGAATT
>CBDUUJ010000194.1:0-5775 GCA_965370205.1 uncultured bacterium | reverse complement strand
ATCAGGGATTTATTAAATGTACTGCCTTTAAAAGTGTGGCAATGCCCAGCGCAATGGTAATCAGCGCGATTAACAAAGTAAGTTTTTTTATCGTCATCTTCTTCACCGAATAGGAGGAAAGCGGGACACTGCACACCGCGCCGATAACAAGGGGATAAGCTACGGACAGGTCATTTACTATGCCGCTTGCGAGATAACCCATTACAATAACCAGGCAGGTAAGTCCTTCCGCAAGTGCCGTGATCCCGATAGCCTGCTTGCCGCCAACCCCGCTGAGAATCTGTCCGCCGGTTACGATGGGGCCGTATCCACCGGCGGAAAGCCCTTTGTTGAAACTCGCGATCAGCCCCAGGAAGATGATTTTATTCCATGAGAAATGATATCGACGTCCCCGTGTGACGAAAATTACTATTCCGACAATCAGGACTACAGCTCCGATGACGGTTGTCAGCACAATCGGGGCGATGCTTATCGCGATCCGCACGGCTATTAGTCCGCCGATAATTCCACAGCCTGCAAGAAGCATGGCGATCTTGAGATGGGCCGATTTGCTTGACAGATCAATATTGCCCGCCGACTGGTGGCTGATTCCGGCGGCTATGCCGGCAAGCCACTGGCAGACCAGCAGCGCAGGGATAACCTCAAGTGGATCGTAGCCCATAAGCAGGAGAATGGGAGTGAGAGTGGTTCCGTAGCCCATCCCCAGCGTGGCGTCAATGTACATGCCTACGAGAGAAACAACCGCGGTTGTATAAAACAGGACACTCCCCGGCTCGCAGATCAGATCGGCTTTATCGGGCAGAAGGTTCTGCAGTACGTAGACAACAAAAAGCGACAGCGCAAGGCTGATCGCCCAGACCGGAAGCAGTTTCCTCAGAACCCCCATCCTGAGAGACAGCCAGAACCGGACATGCAGAGGGGGTTTGGGTTCCCCGTTCTCGGGATCAGGCTCCCGATCATCGAGTTCGTCCGTAATCGGTTGTTCTTCGGTCTCTGCCATTACTGGTGGGGAATATTAACATATGATTCCATGGAAATAACTTATAAAACCGCCTTTCAGGGATTTAGTATGGTATTTTTCAGTTGCGTAGTACTATAATCTCAATCCCGATTACAGGCAGCTTATTTTTTGTCAGATCCGAAAAATATGTTCAGAGTTCCTGAAAATAAAATCCATCAACTGCTCGATCACCCGGATACAAGTGCCTCCTGGCAATCGATTCTGGATCGTGTTTCCCCGGATACTCCTCTGGATATCGAATCTACCGCCATCCTTATTCATGCCTGTAAAAAAGACTGTAAGGCGTTTGATGCGGTCGTTCAAATGGCGGCAGAGATCAGGAACGATGTTTACGGTTACAGTATCAAACTGTTTGTTCCGGTTTATTTATCGAATGCCTGTATAAATGAGTGCATGTATTGCGCCTACCGTGCCCCGAATCCCGATATGCCAAGACGGACCCTGACTCCTGACGAATTCCGCAGGGAAATTATCGAAGTCACGAGAATGGGCTACCGCGTGATCGAGCTGGTCACGAGCGAATCCCTGGCGCTGAAAGAAAATGGATCCCTGGCGCGGTATGTGTCAATTGCCAGGGATGTTCTGGACAACGCGCCAATGCCCGTTGAATCCGATAAATTGAATGAAACGAATAAGGCTGAGATTATCCTCATGAGCTGGACCCTTTCGGAGGATGAGTTCCGGTCGGTGCATGATGCGGGTCTTGACGCGTTCTACCTCTGGCAGGAGACTTACAACGAGAAACGTTTCTCCGAAATGCATCCGCAGCAGACACCCAAAGCGGATTTCTGCTATCGTCTCGAAGTTTTCGACCGCGCGATTGAATCCGGCATCCGTAAGATAGGCATGGGTGTGCTGTTTGGACTGTCCGAGTGGGAATATGATGTCCTTGCGCTTATCTTGCATGGCAGATACCTCGAGGAAACATACGGTGTGACTCCCGACGCGATCGGGGTTCCACGATTTAAATACGCGAGTGGTGCACCGCTTACAAAGGCTCCGTATCCGGTTTCGGACGATGAGCTGAGGCTGGCTGTCGCGATTTACCGTCTGGCTTTCCCCCACTCACAGATTTTCCTGAACACAAGGGAAAAGCTGAATCTCATTCTTCAGCTTCTGGACGGCGGCGGGAGCGAGATGAATATCGCCTGCGCTGTGTACCCCGGCGGATATACCGAGCCGACACATGACCGGCAGTTCGATTTCTTCTCCTACCCAACCGATAAAACACTGTCGATACTGCGGGAGAAGGGGTATCAACCCACACACTTTGTAACCCCTGAGGCGATTAAAACGTAATGCTTTTTCGAAAGGGAAAATAAAGCAAACTCATTTTTTACTATTCATAATTTACCAGTCATAAATTACGGGATTTTAATTGTAGAAAGTATTGATTACCATGTTGTTATTGCATACCGTTACACAAATAAGTATTTAATTTGTTAAAATTACGAATATATCTAGATAATAAATAGACTATAGGCAATATTTAACAATTGTCAGACATAGGTTTTATTGGAATGAAATAATTAGACCAATTCCGGAATATTAATCGTGTTTTTGTGGGTTTGATCCTACACCTGTATCAGCATAGTCGTGATCTCATCCGCCGCGACCCGTCCATTGGCAATCGACTCAACCATTTCATCTATGCCATCAATTATTTCAACTGGCGCTGCGTCCCTGGGCAGTGTATCCAATACGCTCATGGTTGTGTCCTGGATTCTGAAACCACCCTTTGAACCGCGTATCTTGAGAATGCCATCCGAGAGAAGAAGAATTTTATCCCCCGGCGACAGGCGCAGGTCATTCTGGCGATATTTTCCGTTGGATTGTATTCCAAGCGGTATGCCATGCGACTGTAATTCCCGCCATCGATTTCGTCCCCATCGCCTGTGAAGCGGTGGAAGATGTCCGGCGACCGAATATGTAAGGCGTTTACCCGACAGATCGATAAATATCGCAACTGCAGCCAGGTAATCAATGGTTTGTCCTCTTTGCAGAAGTTCCGAATTAAGCTCATCCAGAAGCCGGCAGGGTGCCGGGCTTTCAACGAGGTATCCCTCGATTCGTGCCTTCAGGTGCATCATCTCAAGGCTTTTGACTCCATCCGGACCGGATATATCGCCAAGCAGGATCGCGTACGTGTCATTCCCGCGATTCGCAATAAATGAGAAATCTTCAAGAGGTCCCTGATTTGCATGCCTGCTGGTTCGGAAAATAATCCTGGAATCGGCCAGATATTCATCGTGCCTTTCCGGGGCGGTATAAGGGATGGCAGCATCTTTACCCGGGCTGATTTCATCCGATCTTGCTTCCGCTATTTGTTCAATGGCTTTTCGAATATGATCGGCGAGGCTGCTGAAACTGTCGGGGGTGCGCGGAAGGTAACCGTCGGCGGATCCGATTGCACTTGCCGACGGAATTGACGTGCCGGCGGGACCGGTAAGGAAAACCATCGGTGTTTTACCGCTTGTCTGGCCGGACCCCAGGTCGGTTCTCCATTCAATCGGTATATCGCGATCAATAAGCACGCAGTCGTATTTTTCCCGATCCAGAAGCCTGCTCGCCTCGGATGTATCGGACGCATGATCGGCTTTGCGGCCGAGATCGCCAAGCAGCGCCTCAAGCTCCTGCCGCTGGATCGGGTCTGAATCGACTATAAGAAATTTTGGATCTCGCATCAACCTCTTGAAACCCCTATCAGATGCGTTATGATTTAATATCATTAAAAAATAGCATGATTTGTTTAATCTGATTGAATTAGCAGGAATATTTATGTAATGAATAATGATTAATTTCAGATATTTCGGATTGATAATTGCGAGTTGGATCATAAGGCGGCTATACTGACAGGATCATGGAACTGATGGACTGGATTCCGAGGCTTATTCTGGCGATTGGCATAAATGCCGTCTTTGCGGCTGCTGCTTACTTCGGGAAGATAATCTCCCGTTCCGGAGCGATCGGCGGCTTCGTTGTCGGCTTATTAATCTATTTTTTCACCGACTGGCGCGGCTATCTTGTGCTCGTTTTATTTTTCGTTCTCGGTACTCTTGTCACGAAGGTGAAATACAAAGACAAAGCTGAGAAAGGCATTGCGCAGGAGGACGAGGGACGGCGCGGCGCGAAACATGCGGTCGCGAACTGCGCGGCGTCGCTTCTTCTTGGCCTTGCCGCCTGGATTGCAACCGTTTCAGATTCACCGGGTCTTGCGATACTTCTGATGGCTGGATTTACAGGTGCTTTTGCCACAGCCCTTTCCGATACATCATCGAGCGAGATCGGTCAGGCTTACGGGAAAACCACAATTCTTCTCACTGGTTTCAAAAGGGTTCCTCCGGGTACCGAGGGAGCTGTGAGTCTTGAGGGAACACTTGCGGGGATTTTCGCGAGCCTTGTTCTGGCGCTGGTCGCATTTGCTGCGGGTGTGATTATGTCCTGGTGGGGAGTACTGGCGATAGTGCTCGCCGCGTTTATCGGAAACACGCTTGAAAGTATAATCGGAAGCACGATTGAGAAACTGTCGTTTGTGACAAATGAGGTTACAAATTTCATCAATACTGTAATCGGCGCTGGAGCCGCTATCGGGCTTATTGCCCTGTTTACATGATACGCTGTAACAGCAGTAATACTGTAAGGAAGCGAACCAATGACAGATATTTTACCGCCTGATGACAGAAATAAGGATTATGAGGGGGACATTCCTCCACAGGATGAATCCCATGTCGATGAGAGTGCGTGGACGCCCCTGCTCGATAACGGTCAGGAAGGTTCGGACGCCGGTTTGTCCGATATTCGGGATAACCTGAAACCTGACGAGCCTGAACCCTATGCACCCGCGCCGGAAAAACCTAAACCTAAACCTAAACCCGCACGTTTCATATTCGGTGAGATGTTCGGTGCGGTGTTTCTGGCATGGATACCGGTTGTCGTTGCATTCTTTCTCCCGTGGTCCGTCTGGACCGGCGATGCCGCAATCGCCGGGAGTCTCACCGTGACGCATCTCATCGTTGCCCTGATTATCGCTCTTCCACCATGGGTGGTTCTGCTGCTGAAATTAATCCGGGGTCGTCTGCTGGACGGCATCATCGAGATGTTTTTATGGGCGATATGGGAATGCGTCGCGATGGTTATTCTCTGTTACCTTTATCCGGGTCAGGGAGAGAACCTCATATGGCATGCGTCCGAATACTGGAACGATATGCACGGATGGCTTGTATCCGGGACAGGGGAGGAGGCCACTCCGGCGCTGTGGCTTCCGATTCACGCGAAACATCTCGTGATGGTCTCAGTCGCAGCATTTCTTGGAGGGCTTCCGGCTCTGATAATGGGAGTGCTGCAGCTCAACTACATGAATTACTACGTGGCGCGATGTCTTCTTCTAAGCGACAATCCGCTCCTGACTTGTATCGTCGCGTGGCATTTCTGGTCGGTGATGAGAGTTATTGGATACATAATAATCTCAAGCACCCTGTTTCAGCTTTTCATGAAACTTGTCTTCCGTTCCCCATGGAGAGTGAGTTCATTCGTACTCGGAATCATTTTCGGATTACTTTTTGTTGTTGGCGACGGTATTTGTAAATGGCAGTTCGCGGATGATTGGAGAATTATCCTGTCCGACCTTTGCGGGTTGTGAAACTAAACCTTGCGGATTGTGAGACTAAACTTTGCGGGTTGTGACACTAAACTTTGCGGATTGTGACACTAAACTTTGCGGATTGTGACACTAAACTTTGCGGATTGTGACACTA
>CBDUUJ010000193.1:0-5797 GCA_965370205.1 uncultured bacterium | reverse complement strand
AGTCCAGACTTTTTTAATAGTTCCATTACTGCCGACTGTAATATTGTCATCCCTGCCGGCTACCTCATCATCGGGAACAAAATCACATCCCGAATCGAATGCGCGCCGGTGACCAGCATCACAAGCCGGTCCACCCCCAACCCTACACCACCGGCGGGCGGCATGCCGTGCTCGATAGCATACAGGAAATCCTCATCGACCGGATGCGCTTCCTCGTCACCGGCTGCGCGATATTTCGCCTGCTCCTCGAATCGTACGCGCTGATCTATCGAATCGTTCAACTCGGTGAACGCATTTGCTATCTCATGTCCCGCGACGAAAAGCTCGAACCGCTGCACAAATCCCTCCATCTCAGGATGAGCTTTCGCCAGCGGACTCATCTCGACCGGATAGTTCACCACAAACGTCGGCTGGATCAGGTTCGGCTGCACGAGCGCGTCGAAAATCACATCGATAAGCCTGCCAATTGTCGCGTCATCCTCGACATCAAGTTCCCTGTCTCTGCACGCCTTTAGAAGCGTTTCCCGATTGCGATCGGTCCTGATATCGATTCCTGAATATTCCTCGATCAACCCGCTGAAATCCTTCACCGGAAAATCCGGACCGAAATCGATCTCATGCTCGCGGAATTTCGTTGCCGTTTCACCCCTGACTTTCTCGCAGGCCCGACGGCAGATTGTCTCGGTCAATTCGCGCATCGTGTCGAGATTTCCGAACGCCTCGTACGCTTCGAGCATTGTGAATTCCGGATTGTGATCGCGATCCATCCCCTCGTTACGGAACACCCGTCCGAGTTCGTAAACTCTCTCGAACCCGCCTATCATCAGCCTTTTGAGGTGAAGTTCAAGCGATATTCGAAGATAGATATCGATATCGAGCGCGTTGTGATGGGTCGCGAACGGTCTTGCGGCCGCGCCACCGGCGATTTTATGAAGCGACGGTGTTTCGACCTCCATGTACCCGCGTTCATCCAGAATCTCCCGGATTGTTTTGATAACCCCGGTTCGCGCACGGAAGACATCCCGGATCTCGGGATTGGCGATCAGATCAAGATAGCGATATCGATAACGGAGTTCCTTATCTTTCAGGCCGTGATATTTTTCGGGAAGCGGACGAAGCGCCTTTGCGAGAATTTTCCAGTCGGCCACGCGTACTGACAGCTCGCCGGTCCTTGTTTTCATCAGTGTTCCCTTCACACCGATCCAGTCGCCGAGATTGATGGAATCCATAAGTTCCCATTGGGAGAATGAATCCTCACTGTTATCGATAACTGGTTTTTCCTTCAGCTCATTGAATCTCAAGAAGAGCTGTATCGTTCCCGATCCGTCGAGAAGGTCGGCAAACGCGGCTTTCCCATGTCCGCGAAGCGCGACCAGCCGTCCCGCGATCGAGACCTCCTTCCCTTCCTTCTCAATCTGTTCTTTTTCAATCTCATCGTAACCGGCATGAAGCGCGGCGGTGTTATCGGTTACAACAAACCGTCCGCCCCAGGGATCGATTCCCTTCCCGATAAGGAAGTCGAGATTGCCTTTTCGGCTTTCAAGCTCGTCCGAAAGCCTGTTGTGCTCTTCACTATTATCTTTCATTTTTGGATCAGACATTTTTCAGGCACCATTATTTTACCGGGCAGTCAACTCTTATGGCCATGAAATTCCAGCACCGTTTCAGTGACTCTCTCGATCTCGATATCCGTCATGTGGGGAAAAATCGGGAGCGCGAGGACCTCGCGGCATAATCGCTCCGAAACCGGAAATTCACCCGGTTGACATCCGAGATCGCTGAAGATTTCAAGAGCGGGAAGAATCACCGGATAATAGACTCCATTACCGATTTTCCGCTCGTTCAGGTATTCTCTCAGGCGCTCGCGGTCACGAGATTGTATAACATAAAGGTGGTAAACATGCTCAAACTTATCCGGAACGTACGGAACGCGAAGCGGCAGATCGGCCCACGCGTCGGTGTATCGTGACGCTATCTCCTGTCTGCGACCGGTCCATTCTGCAAGTTTTTCGAGTCGAAGCCTCAGTATCGCGCTCTGTATCTCATCAAGCCGGCAGTTCCTTCCAAGCAGGCTGTGATGGTACCGCTTTGTCTCGCCATGAAGCCTCAGTTTCGAGATAATGTCCAGAGCATCCGCGTTTGATCCCGTAACCGCGCCTCCCTCGCCGCATGCTCCCAGGTTCTTGGTCGGATAGAAACTGAAACATCCGAGATCGCCGAATGTCCCGGTCATCCTGTCGCCGACCTTTGCGCCTATTGCCTGGCATGCGTCCTCGATAAGGAACAGCCCGTGTTGATCGGCGATTTCACGAAGCGTTTCAATTTCGGATGAAAGCCCATAGAGATGTACAGCGATAATACCTGTCGTTTTTGGGGTTATCGCGGCTCTGACAGCATCGGGATCGATATTGAACGTGTGCTCGTTTACATCGCAGAAAACCGGCTTTGCCCCATGATGCGCGATCACCGACGCTGAGGCGAAAAACGAATACGCCGGTGTGATGACCTCGTCGCCCGGTTTGATTCCCAGCGCCTGCAATGACAGGAGAAGCGAATCGGTTCCGGAGTTAACCACGACAGCTCTCTCCGCTCCCATGAATGCGGCAAGCTCGGACTCAAGCGCCTTTCCTTCCGGACCGTAAACCCACATTCCTGATTTCAGGACTCGCGATGCGGCGTCGAGTATCTCAGTTTCCTGCTCCT
Organism: uncultured bacterium; assembly: GCA_965370205.1. GTDB lineage: Bacteria > JAJVIF01 > JAJVIF01 > JAPKYR01 > JAPKYR01 > CBDUUJ01. The sequence goes on along the minus strand of CBDUUJ010000193.1, from coordinate 3,094 downwards.
CAAATGCGCGCAATGGAGCCATCAGGGGAACGGGGGCAGGTTCTTCGGATATTTTTTGTCTGTCAGTCATTCCGGCACGCAAGTATATCCTGAATTGGTCAGAATGCAAGATGAGGGCAGGATGCCCTCATGACAGCCGGCAGGAAAATAAGGCACAATATTTCTCGATTATTATTTTTTAAAAATATGCCGCCCACAAACTTAATCCTGTCTCGACCGTTTTTCTATTAATCGACGGGTTTGTGGGTGTCTTTTTCGGGATGATTAACGATAGAAATGACACCCACAAACCCGATGATTATCAGTAAATTGACCACATTGGCATCAAGTTTGTGGGCGGCATAGATGGGTTTTAGTTACTAAATATTTTGGTGCAGGAATAATAGCCGATTGATTTTAAAAATCTGAGACTCCGGGATTCCAGATTTTTTAAACAGCCAGTTACTTAATAATCCTCGATAATTCGGAGCAGTCCGAGGGTTTGGCCGAGGATGGTCGCGATGGAGTTCGTCAAACCGGGACCGTAAAACGGCTGATTCTCCCACGGCACCCAGATCATGTCGCCAGGCTCGATGGGAACCGCCTCGATCGGATCCTCACCCATGTGGATGTTCTTGATATCGAAATTGGTTACAGTCTGCCGATCGGTCATCGGGAAACTGATAATTTTTATATCGCTTTCATCGGTCGGCGCGACCGGTCCACCGGTGGCGGATATATATTCAAGCGCGGTCCATCCCTCGTGATAATCCACCGCCTGCGGCATCCAGACGGCTCCCATTACATACACCTGATCCTTTACTTCCGGGACGCGAAGGATATCGCCCGGCTCGAAGTGAAATTCACGGGGATTGAAATCCGGATCGGTCAGGTCGAGGTTGATGATCGAGGTCGGAGTTTCGCTGCCGGACGGATTCCTGCGTTCGATATTCACCTCGCCGAGCATCATCATGCTCCGGAATCCTCCGGCCTGCGCGAGCATATCCAGCACAGTGTCATCGCGACGGACCTCGTAGGTTCCCGGTCTCGACACACCGCCGCGTACGACAACCGGATGCGAGTTCGGAGCGATATACACCGCGTCGCCGTCCTCAAGGATGATATCTCCCCGCACTTTTCCGTTGATCGCGATCCCGGCAAGGTCGAGCCTTCCGACCCTCTCGCCGTCCCGCCAGATTTCACCCCATCGTCCGGCACCCGATGTCAGCGCGCGGAAATACGGATGTGCGATCACGGGTTCCTCAAAATTAATTGTCACAGGCGCGGTGACAAGCGAACCGGCGGTCTGGATCATGCTCACCGCGGTCGTTCCGGCAAGCGCGATGTATTGTCCCGGCTGACGGACCTGCCCCAGCAGATAGACCTTGATTCTTCGAGCCTTCAGGAGCTGAACCGCGCATTCGTAGTTGATAAGAAATTTCGCGAGTTCGCTGTCGATATGGTCGCGCGCTTCAAAGACAGTCATTCCATCGACATCGAGAAGCCCCGCTGGCGGGACGAAAATATCTCCCTGCGGTCCGACCTGAACGACGAGAGCATCGGAGATCATTCCGGTGAGAATCACCTGAAGGATGTCTCCCGGACCCAGCTCATAGGTTTCCGGCAGCGGAAAGACAACTTCCTCCGGGCTGATGTCATACAGCCTGAACGCGTCGCGCGACTGCATGAACACCTGGAATGTCTGTGAGAAATCGCTCAGGTCCTCCTGCGCATGAGCACCGGGAAATCCGATGAATGATAACAGGAGAGCTGTCAGCGAAATGTATTGGATGAACTTATTTTTTCGTTTGTTCATGATTATCAAGGTTAATTTACATTAATTCCTAACCGGTCGCAAGCGTGTCACGGTCCCCAGAGGATCATTCCCGACATCTTCAGTCCGTACTGTCGGAGGGCGATGAATAATTCCGTGCGATGGTGGATCTCTCTTTCAACCATCCCGACCAGCAGACGCTGAATTGTCGCTTCCTCACCCCACGGAACCTGCACTTTCCTGTTCAGGAATTCCTCGTCGGTCACATCGGCGAAAAGATCCAGCGCCTCCTGATGAATACTGTCGAGGCGGTCAAGTATTTCATCCACCGAGTCAAGTTGCTCGGATTCGGATGACAGTCCTTCCAGATCGTCCGTATCCTCGGCGAAAGCGTGATGAAGCTGCCGACGGGCGTCGATAGCCTGCTCGGGATCGGTCCAGTCGCTCCTGCAGACACCTTTCATGAACTGCTCCTCAAGACTTGCAAAAACGCGCATCAGCTGTTCAAGCGTTGGAGAATCCTCATGCGGTTTATAATCAAACGCCTCATCCGGAACCATCGCGATCAGGCGTCGGGTTCCGATCCGTATATCCTCATGCCAGTTTATAAAATCATGTCGGTTCATAATTCCTCTCCGGGAATGCTATCCCACGGAAGCTAAACCTGCAAGGGCAATCATGTGTTATTCTGATAAACATGTCGGCATATCAGCACGATACCCATTTCACTCTGACTGAAGCCCGTAAGCTCCTCCCATGGGTGCGTGAGAGAATTGAAAAAATCACGGAGCTTTTCGAAATCCTCAGGGACAAGGGCTTCGATATTGTAAATAAAAGCTGGACTCCGAAGGGTAACGGGCACTCGGACGGTCCGCCGCCGGATGAATATGAAGAATTCATCAGGCTGATCGCGGAACTCGATCAGAGAGGAGTGATGATAAAAAATTTCAGGCAGGGAGTTGTGGATTTCCCGCATATTGATTCAAATGGAGACGAGGTCTACCTCTGCTGGATGCTTGGCGAGGAGACGATATCGTTCCGGCATACGATCTTCGACGGGTTTATGGGACGAATACCTGTTGAAGAGGGAGAGTAGGAACTGACCCTATGGAATTCATGGAAACCTGAACGGAAGAACAACACATTTATGCCGCCCACAAACTCGGTGCAGGCATTGTCAATCCTCGATGATCTGCGGGTTTGTGGGTGTCCTTTTCAGGATGATTAATGAAAAAAAGGACACCCACAAACCCGAAAGTGATCAGAAGACGGGACCTAACAGGATCAAGTTTGTGGGCGGCATAGAATACCGGATATTTTATATATCTCTTCAGAAAAAAA
>CBDUUJ010000192.1:0-5799 GCA_965370205.1 uncultured bacterium | reverse complement strand
TAAGATCCACTTTAAATATCTTATCAATAATAGTGATAATGCCGCAATGGGTTTAACAATTAACCGATCAAAGGTATCCGGCTATCCGAAGCGGTATAACGATCAGGACCGCTGTCCAGATCCACCAGAGCAATGCAACATAGGTGGCGAGGAAATGCACGATTGTCTTCCACCACGCAAGCCTGTGAAGTCCGCCGAACATCCACGCGTACTGCCATCCGGCAAATATGATGATCAAAATCAGGAGAATTCGCCATGTATCCTGACCCGAATCGTATGATAATTCAAACCCGAAACGGTTCTCCAGGATTTGAAAGGCCATCGTCCGTACAAAGAAAAACAGAAGGAAGATCAGATTTCTAAAAATGCCCAGGATTAAAAGCCCGATCAATCCCGCTCCGGCAATCCGGGCGGTCCGTCGGAACGGCGCCCGTCCGCCGAGGATTTTCGCGGTCCAGTGAATGAGTCCCGTTGTGAGATATAAAAGCGGCGGAACAGCGAGCACATAAACTGCAAGACCCACAAGCCCGAGCGCAAACGGGTTGACCGGATTCTCCGAGTGCAGCATTGATGCGGGACGCGAAAGCGGGAGAGTCAGAATATAAATTCCCGCGAATATTCCGGGAACCCAGAACGCCTGGAGAGTGCCGCCTTTAACAGGATATGGAAAGTTAAGAGCGAAATTTCTCGGTGCCACGATCATGCGCCATAATCCGAGAAAAATATATGTTAAATAGGGATCACTCTCGCCAAGTGTCGGGAGCCTGTCGCCACAACCGGGGCACATAACGCCGATTCCCACCTTCGCCCCGCATCGCTCGCATTTCAGATCGTCCTTTTCCTTTTCATCTTCCCGGGGTTTTTCTTTACCTGTCGCGAATGACACAAGGGAATCATCTGGAGGCTCCTCGGATTTGTCCTCCGGTTTCCCGACGATTTTTTCAGCCCAGCCCAGCGACTCCCGTTCCTCGCCGGCCAGACGCTGCCTGAGATCGTTCAGGGGATAGCCGCATAGCGGGCAGGAATTATCAGAATCATCGCAGTCGCGTCCGCAGTCCGGGCAGAACAAATGCTCAATCCTCCTCCCTTTCTATTTCAAGAACACGGAAGGTCGCGTCCGCGAAAGTCACTTCATCGTTCGGATGTACTCGTATGCGTGTATGGGCGGGAATCGGTTTGTGGTTGATGAAACTTCCGTTCGATGAGCCTAGATCGGTGATGTACAGGAAATTTAACCCCGATGGCGTCCCTTCGACCGACAGAACCCCGTGCTCGCGCGCGACATACGGGCTGGATTCGATAGTTATCGTATTCAGCGCAAGCCGTCCGACCGTATTGTCACCCTGTCTCAGTCGATGCCTGTTTCCTTCCTCATCGACAAGATAAAGTCCGGGCGATTCCTCACCCTCTTTTTCCAGCCCTTTGAATTCGATCTTTATTGCTGTGTCGCCGGCGGATATTACGTCGCCGTCGGAAAGAAGATAGCGTCTTCCCGGCGGAATTTTCACGCCGTTCAGAAGTGTGCCGTTGGAACTTCTGAGGTCCTCAAGATATAAGCCTCCACTCTCCGCGACAAGCGCGAAATGGATGCGGCTCACATTGAGATCTTCGGCAAGGAGGATGTCGCCGAATTCGCGTCCGACCACAGTGCGGGATTTACGGAGCGCCATTTTTCCACGCTCGGGAAGAATCACAAACGCCTTAAAATCAATGTTGCTTTCAATGTCGGTATCTTCCTGGATGGATGCCCCCGATGTTTTCTGGCTTAAAAGCCATCCGCATTCAACGCACCATTCTTCGCCCTGTGAATTCCGATGTTTGCAGACGGGGCAGGCGATCATGATTCATCACCGTTCCCTTCCGGTTCATCGGATTCTTCATCCTCCGGAATATCCTCGCCGGACTCGCGTTTCCCGCGTTCGAGGGAGAATGTCGATTGATGGAGCGTTCTGCTGGCGTCCTCGTCCCGACCCTTCGATAGCTGCTGGATCGCCTCGCCGATCTCGCGAGCCTCCTTTGTGTCGCCGGACAGAATCAGCGTATGCTGGTAGTCGCGAAGCTGCTCCTGGGCGTCCTCCTTGCTGAGCACACGGGTCCGTATTCCGCGAATCGTGCTTATCAGGTCGCTCTTAACGTTTCGACGGAGAAGCGCCTTATCGACCCGTGGATTCTTTCCGCGCTTGATGATGGTCGGGTCGTCCACGAATCGTCCGCCGGCCCATCCCGCAAGTTCTCCTTCAACTCCCGAGCCGACATGATGATATCCGACTTTAATATCCAGAAGCCTGTAAATACCCGCCGGATGAGGCTCGTACTGGATCGTGCAGAGGACTGTCTGTTCGGTGTATTTTTCGAGATCGGGAAGCTGCACGATATGCCGTCCGCTTTCGAACCGATGCGGCAGTCCGAAAATTTCTTTTACCTTAACCCACTTGCGGGGAATTACCTGAAGCTCAAGCGCGCGATGGCTTACGTTGAGAAAATGCGCGATCTCTTTCTTGAATATTTTTTTGATCTCGCGGGGTCTAGCGGAATGGTAGAAACCGCCGCCGGACAGCCTCGCGATTGAGCTTAACAGTTCCTCGTTGTAATCAAGCCCGACCCCGACAGCGCTCACGCTTCCGCCCTTGTCCCGTATGGTCTCCGATAATCGGAAGAAACTCTCTCCCTCGGTCTCGCCATGCGTGGGACGTCCGTCGGTGAGAAGAACCATTTTATCGATAGTGTTCTCCCCCGAAAATTCCCTCATCTCCCGGAACCCGGCTTTCAGGGCTTTATGAAGATCGGTCGATCCGCCCGCGACCTCGATCTCCTGAAGCCGTCTCTTCGCCTCATCCCTGTTGAGAACTCTGCGGCTGGAAATTACAATTTTCGATTCATGATCGAAAGCGATAACAGTCAGACTGTCGCGACCTGTGAGCTGGTCGATAACCACCCGCGCGGCTTTCAGAACTTCGTTTATAGGACCGCCGAACATCGAGTGGGAACGGTCGAGCAGGAGTACCAGATTTAACGGCGATTCCCGTCCCGCTCGCGGTTTCTCTCTCGACAGAAGCTCGACCAGGAGGAATGTTTCACCCGCGGACTGGTGCAGTATGAAGCTGTTGAACAGCGCGACTGTCATGTCGAGAGAGTGAACATCGCGCTTGAATTCATAGTCGCGGCGTATGTACTCGTCGTAGAGATCGGCAGGCTTCCGATTTTCCGGGACGGATATTTCATCGATTGGATTCATGTGGATATTTTCTGTCGTGGTGGAAGGTCCGCTCCGCAGTACTGGCATCTGGCGTATCTCAGGATGTTGTTTGCGCCGCAGGCCGGGCAGATCACGTCCTCGATGTCGCCGCCCATAAATCGCCCGCAATTGTAGCAGAATCGACCCGATCCTCTCAGAACCGTTCCGCATCGCGGACATGGCTTAGCGGCGTCAATGACTTCCGTGTGATCGTATGCGGGTCCGGATGACTCCGATCCGTCGGGATGCGAGACAGTCTCATCAGCGGATTTGCTGTCGGAATGAATTGTTTGCGCGTCGGATGTCGGGGATGATACAGCGGATTGGTTTGTCCCGCAGGTCGGGCAGTAGATAAGGCCCGTGGGAATTTGCGATCCGCATACCGGACATTTGGCAACGACCGGACTGCTCTCCTGCGCCGGGGATGGTCCGGATGGTCCGGGATAGGGAACCTCAGGCGGCATCGAGACAGGATTTCCGCACGTCCTGCAGTATCTTGCGTTCGGGGATGTCTCCGCGCCGCAACGCTGGCAGACGATCGGCGGATTCAGGTCGGAGCCGCATTCAAGGCAATGGGTTGCGCCCTCAGGGATATAGGCGTTACAGATTCTGCACCGCATGGTTCTATATTAAATGAATAGTTGGATGCTGTCGAGGTTCAGAAAAAATGATTGAACCCGATTATCGCTTCCTCGCCGGATTTTCCCCAGCCGTAGTCGATTCTCAATAGAAGATTGTACGGGACAAAAGTACTTGTATGAAGGCGGATACCGGCGCCGTAACCCCATTCCATTCCATCCAGGCTGAATTCGTGACCATCCCATGATCGCCCGAAATCCGCGAACAGAACACCCTGAAATATTTCCGGCTCCGCGATGAACCTGTACTCGAAATTGAAACACAGTCGACTTTTTCCGCGATGTGTCCCGCCGGTGTAGCCTCTGACCTGCCAGTCGAACGGCAGAAGCTCGTAGTTGGGCGGATCTCCGGACAGGTAGGAGTACATCATCCGTCCGCATAACACGTTGCGTTCTTTGTAGATATCGACAAACTTCGCCGCCGTGATGGTGTGACGGGTGAAGTCGAAATCGCTCATAGTAAACGAGCTTGCAATTTCGTTGTAGAAATCCCAGTAGTATCCATCGGTCGGGAAAAATCGCGAGTTCATATAGCCGCCCGAAAGCTGGAAGTTCAGCGTCCCGACCTGCCCGTCGGTTATATCGGCGCCGGAGAAGTAGAAATAATCGTCGGTCCCGAAACTCCTGAACGGGTCGCCGAATTTTTCAGCTTCAACATCCTCGAGCTTAAATCCCACGCCGACACCCATTGTATTTTGCCAGCGGGTTCTGTAGGTCATGGAGAATCCGGTTCGGTCGACGAGGTAGCTCTCGCCGGTCGTCAGGATATTGTCGGTCCGGATGGTGTGATTCGTATCGAGCATGTGGCCCTCGACGTACATCAGATTGTGGCCGCCGAGGAATTGCGGGTCGGTCCATCCGAGCGAGTAGTAATAATCGTCATCGGCAATATAGGCGGCAAGCGCGACAGTGTCGCCGGAACCGAGAAAGTTTCTGTCTCCGATGACTCCGCCCGCCTGCGATGGCGAGAGGAACCATGTCCGGCGTGATTTCAGATCGACAGTGACAATAATATGCCCTTCTTCCTCTGCGGGTTCATACGTGATATCCGCCATCCAGTAGATACCGTTTAAACCGAGAAGCCGCTGGCGGCAATAGCTTATGTCGTACGGGGAGATCTCATCCCCGACCTCGAATGTCATCTGCCTGAGAACTGTTCCCCTGGAGGTTACAATATTACCCGTGAGGATGATTTCATCGACGATACCGATTGGGGTCGTGTCCTCGGAAAGTTCAATTTCTTCAATTTCTTCTTCCTCGACTGCACCACCTGTGGCAACCTCCTGTCGGATCGTGCCGCTCTCCGAATCCTGCGCGGAAACCGGTGCCACCAGTAGAAATATAATAATTGCCGGGAATGTAAAAGGTATTATGAAGGAGGATAGCGTCAGTCTTGCCATGTTTTATACTCCCGAATGCGGAAAGCATACGGATTTGTGATGTGGTGGATTATAGCAAAAAAATATGATTAATGGCGATAGATGATGAATGGTCAAAGAAAAGCCATATGATATGCATCAAATCTAATTGGAAGTACATTTATACCCATCTCGTTATTCCTGGAGTAGGCCATGAAACTTCCCAAGCCTCTTACATGCTCCGAGGTGGGCAGCAGAAAGGTTTTAAAAGCTCTCCTGTGTCATGAACTTGACCGGGAGGACGAGGATCGTCTTCTTGCCCATCTCCGGACCTGCCCTCACTGCCTGTCGGTCATGGCGGCAGTACTTTGCGACACTGATTTTAATGAGATAGAGACCCATCCGGGCAATTAGTATCGGTGGGGATGGGACTTTTGAAAAAGCCCGGACTTCCAGAATATCAGATTTTTACCATCAATCAGCTAATATTCCCACACTGAAATATTTAGTAATTAAAACCCATCTATGCCGCCCACAAACTTGATCCTGTTTCTGCCAATCCTGGATA
>CBDUUJ010000191.1:0-5833 GCA_965370205.1 uncultured bacterium | reverse complement strand
GAGGGGCCGGGAAGCCAATACGGCGTATAAAGAAGAAGGAGTTGTGTAATCATCAGTGAATACCCGCCAGGATGTCCACTCGTAGCCGATTGCAACCCGATCACTTCCCGGATCAACCGCAATTTCCAATGGTGGATCAGATCCGATTAGTATATCAATATTCGGATCACCAACTACAATGAAACCTGGAAGGGAGGCAATGACAGTCAATGGTGTCGCGGCGACGGGAGAATTGATATTGTCGGTGACGTCGCATTCGATTAGGTACTCATCATCAAGATTAGCCCCGACGACCGCGAAATCGATATCGATAGTTCCATCGAGATTATCAGTGACGCCGGTCGTAACCTCAGCGGGTACAGCCACATCCGTAACAGTCCAGTCATAGGTGAGAGGGTCGCCGTCATTATCTGTGGCGGTTACTGAATATACTTCCACGCCCTGATAGTACGGAGTCTCGTCGCCGTCAACGCCCGATGTTATTTCCGGCGGTACGTTATATGACGATCCACTGATGAAGAAAGTTCCCCGGAAGAACGCAGCCAGCGGATCATCCCACGCATCGTTTATAACGCCGAAATTGTTCGAGTAATCCAGTGTGGAATCCTCAACGATAACCCAGAATTCACCGTCGGCGGTGCTGCTGTTGAATGTGACATTAGTGGCGGGAATTTCGACATGGTAGGTTGAGTAAATATCGCCGCCGCTGCCCGGTGTCATGTCGGTAGCGTCAAATGGATAAACAGCGCTGAGAACGTTCGATTCAATGAAAATCGTGTAATCCTCCATGACACCTGATAAGTTGACCTGCGAGTTCCAGTCGAAAAGGTCGATATCGAGGATCAGGTTTCCGCCATTGTTTAATGCGTCCTGATACCAGACGTTGTCGGTAACCGTCGCATTGCACGCGACCGCCTCGGCTGCGTTTGACGGATGAACGTCAACATTATACCAGTCGGCGAGGATAGCGTATCCGTACTTGACATTCGGCTCGGGAGTCGGAAAACGCAGATAGTAATTTCTTGTGTTGGTTGTGCCGGAGATAAATACCGCGTTATCTCCTGTGGTTACAAGGAAATCCCAGAGATCGTCCTCGACACCAAGTCCGTTGGCGTAGTATTTATATGGATTCAGAGTGGAGGTTAGCTGGTCCGAATAATCAGGAGTTGCCAGAGCGCCCTGGATATATCCGAAAAGGCATGAGACGGGGAATTCACCGGCATTAAACCATCTCGTGTAACCGTCGGGCATGCCGACCGGCTCCGCATACGGGTCCTCGTCGATGTCGTCGTAGTCGTACATGACCTGATCGGTTCCGAATACCGGGTAATCCAGATCGGCGTTATAAGCCATCTCGCCTGATCCCTCACCCATGAAACCCCCACGGACATCGTAGCCGTTGTAATGGGTCATGCCGGGGAACGGGTGAGCAATCGATACATCGATATCGACATCGATGTAGTCCGTGCCGACCTTGGTTCCGTGAATATCAAATCCAAGATTAGTAGTTGGGTCATTTACGAAATTCACGACGTTCACAGTGAACATTGCGTTACGGTTGGCAACGGCTTCGACTGTCTGGTTCTCGAAATCGAAGTAGATATCGTAGTAACCCCAGAGGAGAGTCTGTGTCTGCCCTGATGGGATGCCGTCTGAGGTTAAAGCCAGCTTTTGTGTGTCGGGTGTAACAGGATCGTCACCTCCGCCGGAGCAGCCGATTGCGGCGAATGCTCCCATTACGATCAGCAGAAAAAGTATTGTCCATCGATTCATTTTATGACTCCTTGCAGAGGCAGGAAAAGATCAATTCCCTACCGATTTGGATTCGCAGAACAGAGAATGCGGGTAAATGCAATCAGCTTGTACATTATAACATGAGACCGTTGCAAAAGTACTGATCCATAAGAGGGCGCAGCAAGCAACGCCCCTACAAGCCTCTATTCATAAGGATCTTGTCTGTAGGGGCGCTGCTTGCTGCGCCCCATTTCCCCTTTTGCAACGGTCTCAATATAATAATTCGGAACCATCAGGATTTCCCTGCTGGAATATCACTCTGCCGTCGCACCGTGCCGGTTTTTCCACTCCAAGCAGACTCAGGATACTCGGTGTCAGGTCGATCAGGTTCGGGTCGTCGACCGTGATCGGTATCGTAGTGAAAAGCACGCCCAGGCATATCGATGAGTCAATCGAACAGTGGTCCCCGGACCATTTTTTCTGATTTACCTCGACAAGATCCTCCGCGGCAACTCCGAGGGTCGTCTGCCAGCTCACGCGGTATCCGGGAGCGAACCCGACAACGATATCCGGCGAGTACTCCATGTTGTCTCCATGATAGATTTCGTCGGCGCGATACGCATCGATAAGAATCGGCTCCCCGGTCTCCGGATCGCGCATCCTGAGAAGCCCCTCGATAATTTCATCGATCAGCGCATCCCTTTCATTTTCAGTTACAATTCCCTGATCCTCCCTGCCCTCCAGGTTGATGTAAATCTGACCAAGCCCCAGAGCATACGCTTTTGAATCCGACCAGTTAACCCACTTGAAAAATTCAGTGTCTTTCTGGAACAGCTCATAAACGCTGCTCTGACCGCCAACCACACTGTGTTTCTCGGCAAGGTATCCATTATCGATAAGCCACCTGTTGAGATTGACAGCCTTGTGCCATGTCTCGAACCCGTGGTCGCTCATCACGATAAGCACGTCATCCTCATCAAGAACCTCATCCATAACTTTGCCGACTATCTCATCCGCTCTTTGATAGACCGTCAATATCGAATCGCCGTACAGCTCCGCCAGTGCCGGATCGTACATCGGGTGGGTTTCATCCAGAAAACGCCAGAACATATGAGAGACATGGTCGGTGCCCTGGAAAACCGACGCGAACATTGTCCAGTCCTCTTTTTTCATCAGGTCCAGCACCATGTCGGCCTTTGTGTCCCAATTCCAGAGAAGGTCCTCCATATATACCGCTTCATCGATCACGTTTTCATTCAGCGCCCATGTCTCCGAGTCCCAGCCGTAGGTTTTGAAGTTGCCATAACGATTCAGAAGCCCCGGAGCGAAATTGGCGGGAAAACTGAGAGCCGCGGCTTTCGTGCCGCGCGGATCGATATTCACCGGAGTGACATACATCTGAAACTCGGGATCGGCCTCGATGAAATAAATCCTGAAAAAGCCCTCGACACCGACCCAGTCGGTGACGAGATATTTCACCGGGATCCAGTCGCTCCATTCGCCCTCATTCAGATTTACGGCATATTCGCCTTTGGTCGGCCTGTACATTGCACCGAGCACAACAAGCGCAAGAACAAAAATGAGAGCGGCGATTCCGAGACCCTTTGAAGTTCCCTTCATCATGCGGGCAAAAATCACCCACAGAACAAGACATACGATCAGCGAGATCAGCAATCCACTGAAGAACTCGATAAACATGAACGGCTTCTGATTGAGAATCCGGAATTCAGCGGTACTCGCATCGGGATTTACAGTCATTGTGACCGGCGCGCGGATTTCCTCGCTGTCGATCGGGCTGTACGGACCGGGAAGAAACGTTTCTATTTCATTGCCCTCCCTGATGACCTCGATCACCCGTCCGCCCATCTCTGTGCCTTCAGTCGAGCCTGTATGCCGTCGCGCGACATCGAGATCATCCACATAATAGACATACGTCCCCATTGTTCGCCTGACATCCGGAACGCCGAGACCGGAGAGCACCCTCGATCCGCCGGCCTGATCGGGAGGCATGTTCATCGGCATCATAATGCCGATTGTATCGACTCCCGCATCAGCGGCGTATTTCCAGAATGAATCCCCCTGTCGGGCATTTCTCAATACGGGCGGTTTATAAGGCACGGTGTCGAACATGAATTCCGGCTGCTCGACAACATCGGTCATGTTCAGTTCCGGGAAATAGGTCTCGGGATTTCTTCTGAGGAAATCGAAGATTCCCGTTTTTCCGGGGTTGGTTCCGGTAATAAACGCCGACCATGCAACTGGAGATTCCGGTGGCGTTGTGCTCCACAGGGGTGAAAAAATCCCCCGATCCCGAAGCCTTGCGAGATTCGGGAGTTCGCCCTGATCGATATATTCCGAGGCAACCGAGTAGTCCATGCCGTCGAACCCAAGCATGACCACTCTTTTCCCGGAAGCCTCAACGGGGAATATTGAGGAAATATAGAGAAATACACCGGCAAGAATCAGCGGGACAACAATAATCGCAGTGATCCTTCGAGTCCGCTGATTATGTCCTTTGTTATTTTTTCGATTGCGGTTGATTTCTTTCATTCTTTCGAATTAGACCTTTTTCATGAGAATTCCCGGCCATTTTTCGCGCCGGGCCCCTGTCACAACAGCCGGTTATTATACCATCACACCGATTAACCTGTATAGCAACCGACATCTGGAAGAGCGTATTATTTTTTTATTAGCGTATAAATATTATCTCTCGAATAAACTTAAAATTTGATGTACACGAAAAAAAATGATACTTTTTGCCCCTAGGAAGGTGTTCCAATGACCGATAAAGTCGCAATTTTTGTAGATGGCGGGAATATGTTTTATGCCCAAAGAGAAAATGGCTGGTTCATTGATTTTAAAAGAGTTCGCGATTTCTTCTCAGCTAATCGGGAAATATATGGCGCATATTATTTCACAGCTACTCCTCCTGCTGATGACCCAATTGCCGTTAAAAAGTACCGTGCATTTCGTGGATTTCTAATCAGCAATGACTGGACAGTTATTGACAAGGAAGTTAAGGTAATTACTGACAAAACAACAGGACAACGCATTCTGAAAGGCAATCTGGATATTGAAGTGGTTTTCAGAATTCTCACTTCTGTTGATGGATGGGATATTGCATACCTTTTAGGTGGTGACGGCGATTATGTGCCAATACTGGAACATCTCGCAAATCTGGGGAAAAAGACAATTGTAGTTGCACGACGTGAAACAACAGCCATTGAATTAATTAATGTTGCGCATCAGTTTATCAACCTCAACAGCATTCGTGAACATATCGAGCGAAAAAATAAGCGGAAATAAAAAAAGGAGAGGCCGTAACCTCTCCGGTTCATTCAAAAGCCCATCATTACTGGCGGGCCATTCATAACGTACTTAAGTTTATATTACTATCCACGATTTGTCAACATTGGTGACACGCGTTAATATACTGGAAATAGTATAAGAATCATTATATGTTTCTCCAGAATCTAATAGGACCATAAACTCTTAAATGGCGGCTATCGTTTTTTTATTTTATCATGGCTCCGCGACCACCAGTTCCCCCGAAACCTCCACCGAGAGCCATCAAGGCAATACAGGCTCCCGACGAACTGCATGCGTCGCGTGAATATCCCCTGCTCGCTCGATATTTCCGGGACCTTAAGAAAAACCGCGCATGGTGGGTGCTGATCCTCCATTATCTTGTCATTCTCATGCTGGGCCTTGGATTTATGCCCGTGGCTGTGAGCGGGTCAGTCCGGCATCCGGAGATTCTCGTGAAGCTGATCGGGGCTTACTGCCTGCTTATCGGAACGCTTGTCGTTCCCCTTGTTTCGCCGATCCTGTTCCCGCCGATCGGCGAGACCGATCCGGGATTCGATTCTACCCCCGTTTCACCGCTCCATGTTTTCGATACACGCATGATCGCGACCATAATTCTCTCGGCTCTGGCGGTCCTTCCACTTCTTCCCATGTCGCTTGCGTTCGATCCGTTAACCGGGACCGCGGTCGATCCATACGATATTTTTCCATTTCTACAGGCGGTTGCAGCAGCGGCATGGGTCAATTTATTAATGGAGACGGCTGAATCGAGCGAGGATCGCATGGGCAGACC
>CBDUUJ010000190.1:0-5845 GCA_965370205.1 uncultured bacterium | reverse complement strand
GAAGTCAGCCAGTAAGAAAAAGTGATGTTTCCCGCAGCAATTTATCAACTACATCATAGTTATCAGGAATCACGGTTAACAGCCGTGATTTTTATTTACAACTAAGAGTTTCTAACAAAAAAAGGATTTGAACTGGGGGACACCTCATTTCGTCTTCGAAATGCAGGTGTCCCTGAAAAATATGGAAAACTCGTTTTGTTATAGACTCTAATACCAATTCCACAAAATAAGTATTTATTCTCATAACGCAGACTGCCAGTTTGCAGTAGCCTGGGAATGTTGAAAAAAACTCCGGTACCCCACCCTTTAGGGTGGGCGATCCCAGAAACCATGCGTCTTCCACCCACCCTGAAGGGTGGGGTACCGGAGTTTTTTTGCATATTTTCAATAGTCCCAGCCTGCCTGCAGAATTCAAAAAAAGTGGAATTGGTCTAAATCATAGTTATCAGGAATCACGGTTAACAGCCGTGATCTTTATTTAATTGAAAAATATGGCGCCCACAAACTTGATTCTGTCATGACCAATTCTGAATTAGACCAATCCTACTAAATAAAATTTATTCATGTCCGGGGACATTTTGTTTTTGCCTGCTACAACGATGAATTAATCGGGGATCTTCGTGGCAAAAAAAAGTGTCCCCCCTCAATCAATCGAAAGTTATTTAACAGGATTGGTCTTAATCTGCGGGTTTGTGGGTGTGTTCCCCGGATTTCCAAAGCATTCAATCGCCAATATGATAAAATACCGCCTGCCTTATGTTTATTCGAGCATCCTTATATGTCGGCATCGGACTTATGCTCGTGGTGCTGACCGGCATAATCAACACGAAGCTTGGCTGGTCCATCGATCTCGCATGGATAATCATTGTCGCGCTGGCATTTGCGTATCCCGCCGAGCTTGCCCCGATCGCAGGACTCGTGTTCGGGCTGGTTCTCGACGGGCTTACCGGCAGCATGGGATTCTACACGATCTCATACAGTGTATTCGGCGTCATTTTTGCCTTGATCCGTCGCGTCTTTTTCCTCGAAGGTCTTGTTCCGGCATGGATTCTTGCGGTGATCGGCGCGGAGGCGTTGTGGCTGTTCTTCGGACTTTTCTCGCGAGCGTTGTTATTAATCGGAGTAGCGATAAAATTCCCCGGACTGCTCTCGCCGTTCCTGCTTGCGACGTTAATTGGATTTCCGTTTGTGTACTGGATAACGAAAAAGATGCTGCCGAAACCGGATGAGATGCTGAAAGGCCATCATTTCGGCGCGACAACAAGGATAATCGACAGGACATGAGTAACAGAAGGTCCGATTATGAAGATGATGGATTCTACCGCGCTCTTCCTCGTGCGGAGAACCTGACCATCAAGCGCGAGATCATCGCTGTGCCCCTGATGATCCTGGCTCTGCTGATTCTTCTCGGAGTCCTGTTCGTGATGGGATTTATCCGGTTTCCATATTATCAGGCGCAGGCCGCGCAGAACCGGATCACCAGAATCACTCTTGCCCCGCCGCGCGGTGAAATACTCGACCGCAAAGGAAAACCTCTCGCGGTGAATCATGCAGGCTACGACTGCTATTTTATCTCGTCCGATGACATGGACGCGGACGTTACCGATCTCACGCGGCTTGGTGAATTCCTGGGATTGAGCGGCGAGAAGCTTGAGACGGTTCTGGAGGGTCGAAGAGAAGCGGGAAGCATTAGAAGCATGGCAAGCGAGCTGTGGGCCGCCGGAAGAGGGACATTCGGAGCGAAAAGCATCCTGGTAAAACGTGATCTGAATCAGGTCGAGGTGACAGCGATCCTCGAACGCAGAACCGAGTTCCCTAGCACGTTCCTGGAGCGGGCATACCGTCGAAGCTATCCGGCTGGTGAATGTACTGCGCAGGTTATCGGATACGTCGGACAGATATCAGAGAGCGATCTTGATGAATGGGAACGTCTTGGATATCGCGGCGGCGACATGGTCGGGAAAGCCGGCCTCGAACGCCAGTACGATAAATATCTTCGGGGCCGTCCGGGTGAAAAACTTGTGGCCGTGGATGCCCGGGGACGAATCCTCGGTGAGGCGGAGATGATCCCTGCGGTGGTGCCCGATTCCGGCGCGGTCGTGGTCAGGGGAGATGATGTCGTGCTGATCAGGGAGGGCGAGGTCATCGATTTATCCGGCGGGGTCCGGGTATCGATGCGGGAAAGCATTGTAAAAGCTGTCGAGAGTGGATTCGCATCCGTCGATGGCGATGAACGCGCGGTAATCCGGACGCTGTTCGAGGATTCCGGGCATGGCGGGAATTTCGGCGAGTGGCATGTCTTCCGACGGACAGGCGAAATTGCATGCATCAATGAACAGGTGGTCATGAGACCGTCGATAGTCCCGCCGATCGGTGGTTCTCCTCTCAGGCTGACAATCGATCTCGACATGCAGCGCGCGATAGATGAAATTCTCGGCGACCATGTCGGCGGCGTTATCGCGATGGACCCGCGTGACGGTTCCATTCTCGCGATGGTCAGCGAGCCGGGTTACGATCCCAATCTTTTCTTTCCCGGTGGCGTGGACCCCGAGGGCTGGCTCGCGATTCTGGACGATCCCCATTGCCCGCTTCTGAATCGGCCCGTGCAAAATGCCTATGTGCCCGGAAGCACGTTCAAAATTGTCACCGCCCTCGCCGCGGCTGAGGAGAACATGACGCATTCGTCCTGGACATGCCGAGGATCAATCGAGGTCGGCAATCGAAAATTCCGATGCTGGAAATTGAGCGGACATGGTCATGTTGATTTTACCAGAGCGATTGCGGAGAGCTGCGATGTCGCGTTCTGGGAGATGGCTCAGAGTCTCGGGCATGAAAAAATTTACGACATGTCTCGCGAACTGGGACTTGGCGGTCAGCTCGGAATCGATCTGCCCGAGGAGGTCGGCGGCCTGATCCCCGATGACGCATGGAAGCGCGCGAGATTCGGCGATGCGGAGCGCTGGTTCACCGGCGACACGATGAATATGGCGATCGGGCAGGGGTTTGTCCAGCTCACCGTGTTACAGGTCGCTCAAATAACCGCTGTTGTCGCGAACGGAGGCTACCTCGTCCCGCCGCATCTGAACCGCCTTCTCACACCGGCCCCGAGCACGATAGAGCGGATTTCCGTGAGCGACCGGAATATCAACGCGGTCAGAGCCGGACTTCGCTCGTGTGTCACCACCGGAACCGGTCGCGGATGTAACCTCGACTGGATCGACATCGCGGGCAAGACCGGCACCGCGGACGACCCCCCACGCGAAGAGCCGCATTCATGGTTCACAAGTTACGGCCCTTACTCCGATCCCTCCAGCAGTCCCTCCACCAATCCCTCCAGCAGTTCCTCCGCTAGTTCCTTCGCTGGTCCCTCCCTCGTGATTGTTGTCTTCTGCGAAAACGGCGGCCACGGCGACGAAAAAGCCGTCCCCCTCACCCGCCAAATCTGGGAATGCGACGCCGTGAGAGCATATTTGGGGGAGGAGTAGTTTGATGGGTAGTAGTGAGAATGACGGATATTTGTAAGGTTGATGGGTAGTTGCAGGGGCGTTTCAGGTGTATCCGTTTCCGGCGGGAATTTTTTTGTTTTTTTCGTTTCCTGAAAACGGGAGGATTCCTTTATTTATCGGGTTTATGGTTGGTTTTAAGCGTTTAAGAGAAACGGTCGCGGATCTCTGGATTTGGGGTGTTGCATGCGCGACGGGTGTTTCTGTTTCCGATTTTGAGAAACGGTTTGTATGTTCGGCGATCATGGGATTTTTAGTGAATTGTGTGGGTCCAATAACTAATAGGACAAGAAAGGTGGATATTGGCGATGTGATTTCGGGACCCCATCATCAAGGGTGGCACGCTCAAGGCGAGTCCTCGAGCTTTGGGCGTGCATTTCCCAGAGACATGCCCAAACCGCTGGAAGCGCCTTGAGCATGCCACCCGCCGACTCAAAATTTGGTAGTGTCTCAGCTTGAAATTTCCCCGTTGGTATGTTAGCGTAACTGTGTGACAAGTTTACTTCCAGAACTGATTAATCAACATCAAAACTGGCCTAGCTCGTAAGAGCAAGTGCCGTCCTTCAGTTCTGGAAACTTGTCGCAAAGAATCCTCATGGGCGGTGCTTGATTGTGCTTGCTCATGAATAAAAGCGAAAGGAGATGTGCAGCCATGCGACAAGCCATTCTTACTTTTTCGGTTCTCACTTTCTTACTCATATTTGGATGCGGTGGAGGAGGTGGGCCTGTTACTCCGGTTTTTGAAATATCCATCATTGGACCGAACAGTGTTACGGAAGGATCCCAAACAAAATATCAGATAAATATCAGTGGTGACTCTGTCCTTTCCTGTGAATGGTCGTCATCTGCCGGAGTAATGGAAAATCCCAAGGATTCAAGTGCCATTTTCTGCGCACCACTACTGGATAGCAACACTGAGGTCACAATTAGGGTTGCAGTCAATACTAAAAGCCATGGCTTGCTGGATGGGGATTTGTCCGTTCTGGTTTGTGATGTAATCGAGCCACAACCTCCTGTTCCCGAGCTTACTGTAAGTGAAATCATTGGTCCTTTAACTGTAGCAGAAGGCACCTGGGTTACATACGGGGTGGAAGCGACTGGCGATACAGGAATTACTTACAAATGGAGTGTGAGCCCGCCGGATGCTGGTCTTTTTTCACATCCTGAGTCGAGATACACAAATTTTACAGCGCACTTTGTCGATGAAGAGGAAACTGCATCAATAAAATTAGAGGTCGGATCTGACAATGGCGGACCGAAAGAGAGATCACTCATTATAACTATTACCCCTGCTCCGGCTGAGTCAGGATGTTTCTTAAGCGTGGGCAATATCACGGGTCCAGGTTCAGTTGAAGAAGGACTTTCAGGTCAGTTTGCTGTAATGGCTCAGAGCAACCGCAATCTGACTTATCATTGGACAGTCGATCCTCCTGATGCCGGCTACTTTGACACGCCAGATGAAATGTCTACGAATTTTATTGCCAGCGATCCGAATCCGATTATTTTTTACCATCCTCCGAGCTATGATTATCACTACCAGGACGGGTATTCATGGACGCCACCAGTTGAGGATCCTCATCTGACTCATCTTAAATCAGCCACTATTTCAGTGATCGTATCAGCAGCAGCGTCCGGAGAATGCTACGAGGAGTCAGTTGAAAAAACAAGAGATGTGGCTTTACATAACGATCCTCCGATTGTCGCCTGGATAAATAATCCCACTGAAATTATGGAAAACCAAGAGGTTCCTTTTTCTGTTCTGGTTAAGAACTTGCCCGGCCCGATAAACGGCAATGGCGTACATGTGGACTGGGTAGTAGATCCTCCCTATGCAGGCACCCTTGTTACCAAGCAGGAGATTTTTGATCCAATTGATAATAAATGGGATAATTATATTAATCTGACTGTTGCCACCGAGGTTGTGTTTAAGGCTGCCATGGTCCAGGAAGATACGGAGGCCCGGATCGCTATATTCTATGTGATTGATAATGATCTGGAAACCCGTATTGATGATGAATGGACTCTGCTCGATTCAATTCCCATCACAATATTAAATAACGCCAATCCCGAAGTGGAAATCCCGGACCTTTACGATCCACTCTATGGCCCGACACCCTATTATCCCCCTCCGGGAGATCCACCGCCCATGAATCACTGGACGGAACCAACCGGGATTGTAGGACCAACTGAAGTAGTCGCCGCCACTTTTGACATAGAGGACGAAGAAGCACTGGCTAAAAGCTATGTTGAGCACCGGTTTTATTTCGGTATACCTGATGCAGATCCTTCGTGGCAATTTGGCGATATCACGTGGAATTGTGAGATAATCTATGATGGCTGGG
>CBDUUJ010000189.1:0-5860 GCA_965370205.1 uncultured bacterium | reverse complement strand
ATAAGGAGTTGAAATTACGATCTAAGGATAAAGATGATCGAGAAGCGGTTGGTAATTTTTGGTATTTGGTTAAACATATGTATAATCACAGAGACGAATTCATTGGAAAATTTGAAAAGAAAGAAGATATTATTTTGATAACAACTGATAATAATAGAAAATATGAATTTAGGTATTCAAAAGAACGAAAAGGATATGTGCTCAACATAGGAACCTATCATGTCCATATGACAAATGTATTACTACCACATGCAACGCCACTTCCTGCGGGCTGGAATATATGTATGTATGGAGCACCTCCCTTTGTAAACGATATTCCGACGCTTACAAAATTTGGAACTGAATGTGCTACTCATTTATGGGATAATCCTGAAGAAGTACAAAAATATCCTAACCATTTCTCCGGTACCGCTGAAAATTAATAAATCTTGGTTTAAAAGCAGATACGTAGGTTTCGTAGCCCGGTGAACCCATCTCGCGCGACACTGGTCAATTTCACGTTATCATTTCGATGAGATGGGTTCCCGGGATGAATAAAAAAATGATTCCCATCATCCACGAATCCCTGGGTCCCATTTCCTCCGTGGATTTATCGGGATTGTCAGGATGCAGAAGCGGAAATGGGATCACCGGGCTACCACCTGACTTTGAATAGCAAATTGGTGTAAACTATCCGGCGAGCCGAGAGATGCGTGGCTCCCATTTATTTTATTTCCAGTAACAATCCACAAGCAATGGAGTATTCATAATGTCCCGCAGTTCAAGATTAATCATTTCCCTGAACATTTTCATCTTACTCACAGCTTTCTTTCCATGCGCGGTTCATGCCGACAGCATTTTGGACCGCTACTTCTCCGGAAGCAGTTTCAGCCTGGAATTGAGCGAGGACAGCATTTCCGACACAAACAAAATGGAAGCTGAACTCGATCTGAGATTTCGCCACGATGATTTTTCCGCGTTCGTCAGATTGACAAACGACCGCCCGTTCGCCTTCCAGACCGAGGATTACGGGATCGAGAAACGCGGTTTCAATTTCGAACTGAACGACGACTGGGAGATCACCGGCGGCGATTACTCCCTTGTTTTTGCAAGGGGAACCGTTCTGAACGCGATCGAGGACCGCCCGGTGGACAAGGACTTCCAGCTTGACGGCGTGATGATCGAAGGCGGGACGGGAAATCTCGATCTGACCGCATTCTGGGGCACGCACAGATCGAATCGCATGGATTATTACCTGAGCGGCATTAACACGGATGACGGTGGACCGTCCGATGAGCTCATGGGCGCAAGGCTTGAGATGGATTTCGACGATCTCGATCTGGGAGCGAGCTGGATTGACGCCGACATGACACGCTACGGAACTCCGATGTCGACGGTCGTCACCGAGTTCGACGCGTCATGGAAAATTGATAACGTCACATTATATTACGAGACCGCATGGTTCAACCGTGAAGAGCCTGAGGGGGTCGAGGACAACTATGACGGTCGCGCGCAGCTTGCCGAGTTTATCTATGCGGAGAAGGGTTTTTCGCTGAATGGGTCATGGGTGCGCTACAACAGCGCTCATTTCGATTACGGAACCGCGCCATCCCTGAGAAGGTACGAGATTGACGATTCCGAGGCGAGACCGGATGACGAGACCGGATATCGTCTGGACTGCCGCATGTCGCCGTCGTCGTGGAACGGAAATTTGCTTAGAGTGCTGTATGCCGACCTCAACGGGATCGAAAACAAGAACCAGAAGTTCAGGAATTATTTTCTGGAGTGGTCGTCGCCCGCAACAAAGGACTGGACCGGAAGCCTGAGCTACGACCGTATCGCGGGATTTCTCCTGTTCTATGGAGCTATAGACGGCACCGACACAAGCTATCGCGCAACTCTTGACGGGCCGTTCATGTTCGGTGGAACATGCCATATCTATGCCCGCTACAGGAAACTTGCGAACGAATTTGAAAGCGATGACGAGGTTGAGCTTGGGTTCGACTGGCATGTGTCGCCGGAATTCACCATCGGAGTTTTCAGGGAGACATCAACATGCGAGATGGAACCGCCTCCACCCGGATTTTATGACCTCGATCCGGAGTCGCCGGGACACTGGAACAGCGCGTTTATCAGATGGACACCCGATTCATTGAGCGAGTATGAGCTTCTGATCGGAAGCCGGCGCGGAGGTTTCCAGTGCTCGGGCGGAACATGCACGCAGGTCCCGCCATTCAAGGGTATCATGTTTATGTATTACAGGAATTTCTAGTTTATAAAAAAGCCGGTATAAAAAAGACCCGGTGTCGCCTACAAGCGAGTCTTCGAGCTTGTAGGTGTCTGATCTTATGGTGACTCTCAAATTCCGGTCACTCCCGATCAAGATGCCTTCTGATAATCAAAATATAATTCTTGCGATTGATCCCGGACGCGACAAGCTCGGGCTGGCCGTTCTTGACGCGGACGGCGGAATCATTGAGAAATCGGTGATCCAACGCGATGATTTCCCGGATGCGATTTCCGAAATAATCAATCGCCTGCAACCATCGTTATTCGCCATCGGGGACGGCACAGGGTCGGACTGGGTGTTCAATGCGACCTCTGCGACAGTTCAGGGGAAGGTCGTGCGAATCCCGGAAATGCACACCACACTTGAAGCGAGGGAGCTTGCATGGAAGGAATCCCCGCCGGGCGGAATATTCCGGATCCTGCCGAAAATATTCTGGCCGATACCTCCCGACCTCGATGCGTGGGCGGCGGTGGTTATCGGACGCCGCGCGATTGAAAAACAACCCAATTCCTGAAATGTGAAAAAGAACATCATCCCTTAGGAAATCATCCCGTAGAACAGCACGGCAGTGCGTCATTTTTCGTGTAACAAAACCTGAGAGACGCACTGCCGTGCAGTTCTACGGTTTGGGAATGTTGGTTACAGGGAAAGTTAGAAAGAAAAATCCGGTTTATTCAATTCCACTGCTGCTTGTGTCTCCATCGGATTCCGCGTTGTTTATTGAAGAATTATCCGATGTACCCATAAGTTCACCGAAAAGATCAACTTCTTCCTTGCTGATTGGAAGAAGCCATGCCTGCAATGTCTCCGCGAAAACTATCGCGCCATTCTCCGCAGAATAAATTTTGATATGCACATCCGGCGCATTGCTTTCAATCGACGCATACAGGAGAGAATCGGCTCGCAATTCGGACGCAAGCTCAATTGCGTCATCAGGCGAGAGCCTGCTTACCTGCTCAATCCCTATCTCGCTGAAAGTCTCTTCGAGGTCGGTTTGAGGGTATTCGAGAATCTTGATACTCTCAAGCTCGTGAAGCTGCGCCAGTATCTCCTGGTAGACCTGTCGCTGGACAGCTTCACCGACACCGGAATTATCCTCCACGGCAATTACTGTCACGGTCTCGGCTCCTGTCTCATCAAGTCCGATTTGGAGATCCTTGAAATAGGTCGTCACCGGATCGGGTTCCGGGGGAGGAGGAGGTTCACTTCCGCATGATGTCACAAGCACGAGGATGCAGATTGCGAGAAGAATTCCACCATGAATGGATAAAGCAAAAATGTGATCGCGTAGTTGCATGGTTATCACTCGACGGCATTATAAACGATTAATTTCTTTTTAACCTCATAAACCTGCCGCCTTAATAACATCGATTTGAACCGCACGCTGGTTTCATCCTCATGGAGATATTCTATTGAGTCGCCGGGAGTGAAATCTTTTCTGGAGAAAAAATACCATGAAATTAGATTGTCAATATCTGTCTCTGTGAAGCATCGGGGGGAGTAAATTATCAGCAGCCGGTTAATAGATGATTCCTCTTCTGGAACTATTCTATCGTAGTCCTGTGTAAGGTCAATTTGCATTGACCATCCCTTGCGCTGGTCTTTCGGAAGCCAGTACATGAGGGTGAAGTCGTCGTGAAGGACCATTGTGTCAGGTGTGTCGAGGATCAGGATATCCTCGCATATCTGTTTCCAGGGGATTATGTAGGTCGACTGGATGAAATTTGTTCCCCTTGAGTAATTGTATGTCGATACGAGATTCGCAATTACGAGGATAACGATAGCGGTTGTGCCAAGTTTTTTTGTTAAGCCGGATTTTTCTTTCGCGGATGGTCCGAGGGCGAGAAGGATAAGAAACATCGGGGCGAGGAAAAATAATCTGGATGCCGAAAACTCAAGTCCGACGCCGATCTTTGACAGCGCAAGTATTCCAAGAGGAAGCGAAATCGATAAAGTCAGCCACAGAAGGCTTCCCAGTTGGCTCTTACGCGTTTTCCATGCGAGGTGAACAAGATAACAAAACGCCAGAAATGCCGGGATGGAAAGCCACCAGTCCCAGGGTCGGATGAATTCACCGATAAGGAATGAATAGATTGTGAAACAGAATCTTCCGATTGCCGTGATAAAAAATACGCCCAGTCCGGGCCATGGATTGCCGGAAACATTTTCGAGTTGTGTGACTAGCAACCAGATAAGCGGAATTGACGTGATGAGTACGCCGATAAGGGCTTTCCAGAATGGACGGGATTCCGATTTTCGCCGGGTCAGGAGGTAAATAATATGAGCCGGGATGACGATGGCTGTCAGATAACTCGATGCGAGCGCAATCCATAGATAAATTCCATACCATACCGCGCGGTGCACGAGCGGTTTTCCGGCCTGTTTCGGCGGGACAAGCGATGGCGGCAGGAGAAACAAAGTGGCGCATGTAACTCCGAGAGCGGAGAGAGCGTAGTAGCGCATCATGGGTCCGAAAAGAGCCAGATGTGCGCTTGATGCGATCAGCAGCGCAGGTAATATTATTGCTTCGACCCGTTCAACCCGTCGTTTTAAAAGGCGGATTGTCTCCCAAATAAGTGCCAGGAAAAAAAGATAGGCAAGAACTCTTACAAGCGGCGGTGCAGGGCACCATATTTCGGTTTTATCCACGAAAAAATCGCCGACAAGTTTGCTGAGGGTGAAATAGAGCGGTGGGTGCACATCTTTTTTAATTTCATCCCAGAACCAGTAGCATGTGGTATTCGCGAGCCTTATGGTGTAGGTTTCGTCTCCCCATGTAGGGAGAGGTCCGCGGTAAGCGAGGGTAAGCGAAACAATCAGCACAATGCCGATCAGCAGCACAAACGGAAGCAGATATTTTCGTTTGCTCAGGGATTCCCCTGTCATTGATCTGCCTCCCGGTCGACCGGAATACCGACAAGCGAGCACCATCCGGACGATATCGCGTTCCAGAATCCCGCTCCGAAGACCATTGGTGGCAGCACTTTCCCAGTGAGATATGGAAGAATTCGTTTGGGTTTGAAATCCGGATGCTTCCTCAATTCAGCGCGTTTTTTCAGAATCGATCCGATGTTGAACCAGACCCACCAGTGCGCCCTGAGTGTTGCGAATACCGGCTTCCCCCGCAGCCAGCACTGGGGAATCTTGAATAGCCAGTCCAGGTTGGTAAACGGGCAGATAGCGAACAGCGTGCCGATATCGAAGAAGAGAATCTGCGTGATCCAGCGATTTCTTTCCTGCAGAAATGCAACTTTATTCGGGTCTGATTTTCCGACCGCGTGACTTCCAGCATGGCGCACTTTCGCATCGGGGCATTGCACGACTGTCTTTCCAAGCGCTCTTAAGAGAAATCCGATGTAGACATCCTCGTAGTAGAGAAAATAATCCGGATCGACAGGGCAGGGAAGATTTTTATTTCTTCTCAGAAGGAAACATGCCCCTGATGGATAAACGGCTTTCGTTCGATCCCTGAAAACACCGGGTATTAAAAATAACAGCGGATTCAGGCTCGCGTTTGTCGATCTCTCAAGTTCCGATTCGTTCTCATGCTCGATAACTGCGCTCACAGCATGGGCGCCGGTTTTTTGTGCG
>CBDUUJ010000188.1:0-5874 GCA_965370205.1 uncultured bacterium | reverse complement strand
AAGCGTTAGTCCTGTGTCGCCCACAAACAAAGCGTTAGTCCTGTGTCGCCCACAAGCGAGTCTTCGAGCTTGTGGGTGCCTGACCTTATGGTGACTTTACACCACTACGCCAATCTCCAGCCTTTCATTACACTCCTGACCTTGTCCCTGAATGAAATTTTAAGCTCGTTGGGAGCATGGTATATCCGTTCCTGGAAAGCATTGACAATTTCACGTATGGCGTGGCTGTACTGATGGTGCGGATTCATGACAATCGCGGGAAGGCTGCCACGCTCCGACTGCTTCAGAAAATCATACGCGCTGGGAATACCTCCCAGGTATCGCATCGGCAGTTTCCAGTAGCCGTCATTGGTATAGAAAAAATCCCTCGCGACTTTTGTTATTGCAAGATACACCTTTTTCCCATGCTTGAGATTATCGACCTCGTTGACGATGAAATTAATTCGGGTCGAGCAGTGACCGTTCCTGTATTTATCTCTCATGTAGTAAGGAGTATTTGAAAGCACCGCGCGCTGCTGGAAAAATTCGGAGTTCTGAGCGCTGCAGAAACGGTTCCAGCAGGCTTTCAGCGCCGAGTACGCGTGAATCACCTCTGTGGGAGTCGCGATAACGATGATCTCATCGGTCACAATCGCGAAATCAAGTACTCGATTGGAAATGCCGGCGCCCAGATCGAAAATGATATCCGTGTAATTACTCTTATTGACGAGATATTCGAAAGCCTCGATCAGCATTACGATGTTGTCATTCGACGCGTTCGCGAGCGTGAACTCACCCGGATATCCGGCAATCAAATGAAAACCGTAATCGGTTATCGTTACGCAGGACAGAATATCAGCTTTCCCGTTGAAATAGTCCAGAAGCGTTTTTTTGGGTTTTACACCGATACGGAAGTTTGCGTTTGCGCTGCCAAGATCTCCGTCGATCAGCAGGACACGCCTTCCCTCACGGGCAAACTGAACCGCCATATTGACAGCAACATGTGTTTTGCCAACTCCGCCTTTACTTGAAATAAAAGCTATCGTCCGCGTCGACGGATTTTTCATCTCCAGATTGCCCCTAAAATCATGCTCCTGTCCCAGGAACAACCTCAAGAATAGTAAACATTTATTTAATTAGCAAGTATTCATATAAATAATATATTTAATTTCTATTAAATTATTTTTCATTTTTTCCCGCTACACCACCCGCTCATTCCTTCAGCCAGGTCTTGATCACCTTCGACGCGCTCTCCGGGTCTTCTTTTATCAGACGTTCGATTTCCTCCCTGATCCGGAGCTTTTCTATTGTTTCAGGATCGGCCTCGGGAAGTTCAATCTCAGCAATTTCACCAGCCTCGGTCGCTCCAGCCAGAACAAGCGTGCCCGTCATCGGCTTGAAAAATTGCTTCAATACGATGAAGAAAATAAATATCACCACGAGGGCAATTGCGATCTGACCGACCGTCCCCCATATGGCCTGGCTGTTCAGTTCCGCTTTCTGCGCAGCCATCTCCTCTGCAAGACTTGTATCGAACGGCCTGAACGCGACAGAAATGATGTCACCCCTGACTGTATCAAGTCCCGCCGCAGCGGCAACAAGTTCCCTGACTTCCGTTATCTCACCAGTCCCCCTGTCTTCCTCGCTTATTTCGCCGGAATCGATCACTACTCCAACAGAGCAGTTCCTGATCGTTCCCGGCGACTGAACGCGGGTCTCATGGGTCGTCGATACCTCGTAATTTTTTGTCTCGCTGGCGCTGTCCGATTTGTACGGCTGCCCGGTCGTCCCAATATACGACGGCACGTTGCTCTCTGTTCCGGGAATCCCAACGGGCGCGGTGTAACCCTCGCCGCTCGTTGAATCCTCCGTACGTTCCTCGCTGACCAGAATGCCATGATCCGATCCGCTCAGGGGCTCGTATGTAACGCTCTCTGACTGAACCTGGTCGAAATCCATCTCGCACGAAAAACTGACCGCGACCTTCCCGAAACCGTACACCGGCTCCAGGATCGATCGGATGTCCGCCGCCCTCTGTATTTCATAACTCCTGCGGGCTTCCTCCTGCGACGGCATGAGTCCGCCCGTCTCCGATAAGGAAGGACCGGTGAGCAGATTCATGTTCTGATCGATAATTGTTACGTTGTCGGGACCTGTGCTGATCGCGCCCGCCACAAACGTCCGTACCGCTCCGATGTTCTCCCTCGAAAGGGTTGCACCCGGGGGAATGATGTTCAGCACAACACTGGCTACAGATTCAGTCCGCTCGGAAATAAACGGAGTCTGCTGCGGAAGAGTGAGGTGAACCCTCGCAGCGGATACCTCCCTGAGGCTCATCAGGGTCCGCGCAAGCTCTCCCTCCAGTGCCTGTGTTGTCCGTGTTCGCTGGAGCCGGTCGCTCATGCCGAACGGGGATACCTCAAGGATCTCATATCCGGTGGTTCCGGTTGGAGTGAACCCATCGGCGGCAAGCGCGATGCGGAGCTCGTTCACCTTGTCGGCGGGAACATGAATACTGCTCCCACCGTCCTTGATCTGGTACTGGATATTCTTGCTCTGTAGCTGGCTGACAACGTTTCCGGCATCCGATGGCTCCAGGTTACCGTACAGCAATGCTGTGGCAGGCTGCCTCGTGACACTGATCCAGATCACCATCGCGATTACAAGTATCAGAACCGACGAAATTATTATCAGCTTCTCGCTGGCATTCAGCTTGGTCCAGAGCTGGACGAGTTGTTGTGGGAAGGATTGGCTTTCGGATTCCATACATTGCCCCCGACAGCCCGCCAATCATCTCGATGACCGCAAGATCCGCTCATGCGGATCAAACGGGCATGCGGCTGATTTCCTGGTAGGCTTCGATAAGTTTATTCCGCAGCTCAATCAGAAGCTCCATCGCGACCTGCGCCTTCGTGGTCGCAAGCATCACCTGGTGAAGCTCCACAGGTTTGCCGAGCGCAAGATCGACCGTCAGATCGTCCCTTTTCTCCGCAAGCTCCCGGACACTGTCGATCCCCTTCGCCAGAAGCTCGGCAAAAGATTCCTGATCGGGTTTCCCCGAATCAATTCCGGATGGAATCTCCAGATCGGGTATCTTCCCCTGGAGAATGGATGATATTTTGCTGGAGTCAATCATTACGCATACATGCGGCAAACACCCCGCCATCAAGTGGGGGGCACTGCGGATCGTGCATTTATAATATCCTTATCAGAGGCAATATTTTTTAATCCGATTTGAGCAATTTAAATATTTTTCCCCTACCGCCCTATCGATAACGTACGCATGAGAAGCTGCTTGGTGGTCTCAAAAACCGAGAGATTGGCTTCGTAGGCGCGATGCGACTCGATCAGGTCGACCATCTCCATAATCGGGTCGACATTGGGAAAGGCCACATCACCGTTGGCGTCGGCATCCGGATGTCCGGGATCGTGAACAATATTGAAAGGCGTCTGATCCTGGATAATTCCTACCACCCTGACCCCTTTGTACGGCATTGGATCATTGTCCCATCCACTTCCGGGAGATTTCGACGAACCCGGCACAGGCAATGAACGCGACGCAAAAACAGACAGACATCGCCTGAACGGTCCGCCTCCGGGCGTGCGGGTTGTGGACGCGTTTGCGATATTGTTCGCGACAACATCCATCCGCAACCGCTGCGCGGTCATTCCACTCGATGCTATATCAAGCGATGTGTAAAGCGCCAGGGCTTATCTCCTCCCCTCGCTGATCGCGGTTCTGAGTCCCGTGATCCGCCTGTTTACAAGCTCCGTGAGAGTTGAATACTGTATCGCATTCTTCGCCTGTTCAGCCATCTCGTGATCGATATCCACGTTGTTGCCGTCAAGCCGATAGGTCGTTGCGTCCTCTGTATAAATCAGGCCATAAGGCATTCTGGTCCCTTTCAATCCTCTTGCCGAGTGCTCGGGAATATGCATGTGATGCGTCTTTCGCAGCGCCAGGGATGCCCGACCCTCTTCCGCTCCAAGCTCATGAGCGAGATAATCCTCGAATCTCAGACGTACTGCCTTGAAATTGGGAGTGTCCGCGTTCGCGATATTATGAGCGATCAGATGCGCCTTCGCGCTTGTCGCATCCAGCGCATACTCCAGCGCTACCTGAATCCGCGAATTGAAAAGGCCCTGTATCATGCGTAAACAATTCCCCGATAAGAGATCATCAATCTCTTATTCGGTCATATGATGGGAAACTGTACCGATTTTCAATAGTATAGATGGCAGTTTGAAACCCCGGCAAATTATCCACATGTCTTTGGTTACCATATTGTTATATCAAATCTGCATATGTAATCATGTTTACGATAACAGCGCACCCGATCCATACCTGCTGTTCAATATTCCACCTGAAAGTTCATCATTTTTATAAGTAATTTTCCACATCTTCACATTTCCGTGTGGAATACAGGTCTTGATTTATAAATTGGTACCACTATAGGCATTGTGTAAGTTCAGCCGGAATCCCTGCATGAAATTATTAACATTTCTCCACATTCCCCGACTGCGAATTCCTGCGCCTGACCATGTTTTTTTACTGAAAAAATTCAGAATCATCCACGCTCAGTCCATCTCTCCCTTTCAGGCCTCAGCCATTTCCTGATCCATTTCATGTCGGAACCCCACTTCCCCTCCATCCGTTTTCTCCTTTTCAGAACGCTTCCCACGGTCCCTGCAAATACCCACGGTCCTGTCAGCCAGGCAATCGGATCGGTAAATAATGCTCTTGCGAAACCGTACAGCTCCTGCATAAGTATCGGCACAATATCGGGAGCAAGGCTTTTTAAACTCTCGTGCTTCCACATCAGCCTGCGACGATTCCCGTAGGCTCTGATCCTTATCTGGAGTTCCTTCCTGCCGCCCGACCCTCCAAGCGCGTGAATCCCTTCAGCCCCCGGAACATATCCAAGCTCCCATCCCGCTCTGTGCAGCCGGTAATCCAGATCGATATCCTCGAAATATGCGAAGTAATCCGGATCGAACGGTCCCTCCTCCTCCCGCGCCGATTCCAGCGCATCGCGACGGTACAGCGCGCATGCCGCGGACAGCCCGAACACTTCCCCCTGAGGCCATGGCGGCGACTTGCCGGCGTCCGGATGCAATCCCGCTCCACGGTTTCTGACTATCCGGTCCCGGAAAATTACATGTCCCGTCGTATCGATAATCCGCTTTCCATCATTTTCAGTTTGCCTGTAAAGTGTTCCCGATCCCCCCGCCCAGCCGGTATTGGCCTCAAGCGCGTCTGCAAGAAGTCGCAGGTAGTCAGGCTGCAGCCGCACATCCTGGTTCATGAAACATATCAGTGATGCGGAGGATTCCTCGTACATTCTATTCATGCCCGCCGCGAAACCGATATTTTTCGGTTCCTCAAGAAGCTTCCAGTTCAGCGCCGTATCGTTCCCGGACAGCCTGTATCCCGCCCATTCGCCTGTATCCTCAGGACAGCCGTTATCGAGCAGTATTATTTCCAGCGACACACCCTCCTGGGCAATCAATGACTCAAGACATGCCCTGATTGTGTTTCGTCCTTTATACAGGGGAATGAGTACGCTTATGTCCGTTTCAGAAGCCATTACCGATAATGATGAATTGTAACAGACCGGCTGTAAAAACGCTTAAAAAAAAGGGTTCATCTCCCAATAACGGGAAATGGACTTCATTTTATCATTGCATTAGTCACAGTAATGTTCGCAATACACGGATTTCGTAGAACAGCACGGCAGTGCGTTTTCGATTTATCAATATGTAACCAGCGACACACTGCCGTGCTGTTCTACGGGTTGTTTTTCCTGCTGCAGGTTCTCCCCGGTCTTGGGAGAAGAACCAAATTGACATAGGTAGACCCTCGCGGGTTTTCCCTGTCACACCACCGGGCGTACG
>CBDUUJ010000187.1:0-5897 GCA_965370205.1 uncultured bacterium | reverse complement strand
AAAGGAAAAATATCCGGTACCCCACCCTTTAGGGTGGGTGGAAGGCGCATGGAATCTGGGACCGCCCACCCTGAAGGGTGGGGTACCGGAAAAGTATTTGTTTTTTCATCAGCCATGAGCGGCAATTCATTACTGAGGAGAACCTGTTTCTAGTTTATAATAGATAAAAATGGCGTCGATTCCTGACAGTTTTATCGATGATCTCCTTTTGAGAGTCGACCTCCGCGACCTTCTGGGACGGTATATCACGCTGAAGAAAGCCGGAAGCCGATGGATGGGAGTGTGCCCGTTTCATGGCGACACTGATCCCAGCCTGTCGGTAACTCCCGACAAGGGATTCTGGTACTGCTTCGGATGCCAGGCGGGCGGCGACGCGATCACATTTATCCGGAAACAGGAAAATCTTGATTTCGTCGAGGCTGTGAAATTCATCGCGGGACTCTATGGAATCCCGGTTCCCGAGTCCGCGAGCGATCCGCAGGCGTCGCGTCGTAAAATACTTTTAGACATCAACAACAAAGCGCTGGATTTCTTCGTAAAGGTTTTCAAATCGAAATATGGAAAACCGTTTGTTAAATATCTGATGGAAAGGGGATTCGATAAGGACACCGTTGTCACATATCGTGTCGGCGCAAGCCTCCCCGGCTGGGATCATCTCCTTAAATATCTGATTAAGGAGGGGTACAGTGAAAACGATCTTGCAGATGCGGGAGTTGCGATCGCGCGGGACACGGGAGGGATTTATGATAGGTTCCGCGGGCGGCTGATGATCCCGATAATCGACACGCTCGACCGGACGCTCGGTTTCGGAGCGCGCGCGATGGGTGACGATCATCCGAAATATATCAATTCTCCTGAGAGTCCGATTTTCCTGAAAAGCAGGATCCTTTTCGGAATGAACATCGCGAAAAAAGCGTGCAGGGAATCGGGGCAGCTAATCCTCATGGAGGGTTATACCGATGTCATGCAGGCTCACCAGGCGGGTGTACGGAACTGCTGCGCGGTTATGGGTACCGCGCTGACCGCTGAGCATCTTCCACTGCTGGCGAGATTCGCGGGGGAGATCGTGCTGGCGCTTGATGGCGATGAGGCCGGAAAACGGGCGACCACACGGAGCCTCATCATCATGGCGGGATCGGATTTCACTGTAAAGGTGATGCCTCTGCCGCCGGGAAGCGATCCCGCGGACATAATCAGAAGCAGGGGAATTGACCATTTCAGGAAACGGGTCGATGCGTCTGTAGATGCAGCTGACTGGCTGTTCCGAATTTACGGGGAGCCTGTTCGTGATAAATCGCTCCCGGTGAGACTGAAGGCGTTCGAGGAGGTCGCTTCATATATTCAGGCGTTCAGCTCACATCCGACATACGATGAATTGCAGGAGCGTGCTGCGATCGCGTTCAACATGAATCTGTCGGCGTTAAGAAGCGTGCTCAGGCAGGTCAGGGAAGGCGGCAGGAGATCGTCCGCAGGTGAGCCGGGATTGACCGTATCAAATCTGGACGCGGTGGTTAAAGGCGGCGAGGAGGTCGAGCGGGTGCTTTTCCTGTCCCTTATGGCATGCCCGAAATTCCTCCCGGAAGTGAAGGACCTTCTTGCGCCGGAGGATTTCGATCACCCGCTTCACAGGCGTCTCGCGAGGGTATTTTTTCAGCCCGGATTCGCTCTTGGAACTGTGGATGGGATCAAGCGGCTGCGCGACATAACTGAGGACGAGGACCTTTATTCCTACGTGGTCAGGTTGACTATCGAGCATGAGGAGGATCAGGAAAGGGAAGAGGGAATGATGTATGGCGAACCCGAGTTGAAATCGAGCCTGCTTTACATGATAAAAAGACAGTATGAATCTGAGAAGACCAGACTGCAGTCGTCCATGACGGAAGTTCAGACAAACAAGAATGATGGCTGGCAAAAGAATCTGATCGAACTTCAGCGCGAACTACAGAAACTTGAGGATAATTTCCAGGAAATGAGTTATCAACTTGGTGGTGAAAGGGCATCTCGGAAAAAATTATCCTGGGAGAAGGAATCCGATATATAGAATATCATCCAGCTGGGAAGGATTGCGGCACATTCCATAGGGACATCTCTTTTCGGCGTATATTACGGGGACACCTCTTTTCGTCCTCGAAAAGCAGGTGTCCCCATTTCGTATTTTGCTGGAAGCTCCAATTACACGGAAAAAATCATTCTTACCCGGGTGCCGGTGACAAGCGCAGTTTGGCTTCCAGCCGAACAAGCTTGTCGCCGTGACATCTCACATATATTACAGGGACACTTCTTTTCGGCGTATATTACGAGGACACTTCTTTTCGGTATATATTACGGGGACACCTTGTTTTTGCCCGGTATAACTTGGAATTTTTCGATTTCCAACGTGGCAAAAAAAGGTGTCCCCATGAGAGGAAAGGATTGCGGCAGACCTAAGGCTCATGTAAAATATAATTCCGAAATGGGCCCATGGCGCAGCGGTAGCGCAGAAGACTCATAATCTTTTGGTCGCAGGTTCGAATCCTGCTGGGCCCACCAGATCGAAAAAAATCCCCGCCGATCAGGCGGGGTTCTTTGTTTAGCAAAAGAAAATGACTTGGATATCATCTGAAAAGGCTCAGAATATCCCTCACCTTTTCAATTTCCACTTCGTATTTCGTTATGAATATCTCTTCCTGCTTCGGATCGGGAATCCAGCGCTCAGTCCAGGCTTCCGGCAGTTCGGGAAACTTGTAATCTTCCTTGTTTAATTCCTGCTGTTTGAATGCCGGGACGATGGTATTGGCAAGCGCGATAAGCTGGACAATTTCCGGGAAATGCTTGGCCTCGAATGGATTATGGTGATAGGAGGTAGTCTCCAGAATGAACTCGGGGAAACGCCACCTCTCGCCCACTATGGCTCCCAGTTCAGTATGTGTAATTCCAACAAATTCCTCTTCTGCCTCCAGAGGATCCATGCCTTTATCCTTGACCATCCGCATCGCCTTCTGGAAATTCGCCAGCATGAGAGTGTCCATTATGACTTTGCCGATGTCGTGAAGGAGTCCGGCAATGTGAGCCTCATCCGGGCTGATCGTCGGGTCCTTCGCACAAAGGAGTTTTGAGATCATGGCGACCGAAAGCGAGTGCTCCCAGAATTCGCCCCGATCGAAATATCTCCCGCCTGATTTTCCGCTGAATTTGTCGATGACCCCGATTGTAAGGACCAGGGACCGTACCGTGTTGAATCCGAGCAGGGTGATTGCCCTTCCAAGGCTGGTGACTTTCCCCGGCAGTCCGTAAAATGCGGAATTTGCCAGCTTTAAAAGTCTTGCTGCAATCGCCTGATCATTGGTGATCAACCGCTCAAGGTCGCGCGATGACGAGGTAGGCTCGTTCAGGGTCATCATTAACTGCGCGATTACCGTCGGTAGAGTAGGCAGTTCTTTCAGATTGTCAAGGATATCCGCCTTTGAATCTTTGTTGATTTTATTTGCAGGTTTCACTTGCAACTCCCTGTGACTCGATAGTCATTGCTAAGAGTGTTCTTATATTATAATTTCCCTAAAATGGGGCCTCTGAGTCACTATAAGATTTAAATCATTGGAAAAACCTGCAAAAAAACATACCGTCTCTCATTTCATAATGTATAATATATCCAATTCGCCAGGGCGACCTGACTTGATGTGAGGTATGAGATGCCGTCGCGCAACGGACAGGTACTGGTTCTAAACCTTGATTATCAGCCTATCAATATTTGCGGTACCCGCCGCGCTGTGAAACTGCTTTACCTTGGCAAGGCTGAAGCCCTCGAAAACCGTAATTCCCAAATGCTTTTAAGCCCGTCCTGCTCCATGCCGTTTCCGTCGGTGATTAAACTCTCCCGGCTTATTCACAGACCCCAGCCTCAGGTGAGGCTGTCGCGCAAAGCTGTTCTGGCGCGGGATGGGTACAAGTGCCAGTACTGCGGCAGGCGAAGGGTGAAGATGACCATCGACCATATCATCCCGAGACGGCTGGGTGGCACTTTCTCGTGGGAGAATCTTGTCTGTGCCTGTCATGCCTGCAATGCGAAGAAAGGCGATCGCATTCCGGCTGATGCGAAAATGAGACTCATCAGAAAACCAAAACGTCCGTCGTTCATTCCGTACATCTCATACGCGATTGTCGACAGGGGGCTTGGCGACGAGGAATGGAAAAAATATCTGCCCGAAAAGCTGTATGGATAACTAGTTTTCCCCCTCTAATTCCCTCTCTAATTCCCCCTATAATTTCCCTCTTTAGACTAATCCTATTAAATAAAAATTTATTCATGTCCGGGGACATTTTGTTTTTGCCTTCTACAACGATGAATTAATCGGGGATCTGCGGGGCAAAAAAAAGTGTCCCCTCAATCATAATTATTTCCTTTTATATTCCCCCAAAAAAAGCGTTTTAAAATGTGCCGTTAGCTTCCAGCTATCGGTTTTTTCCTGTCCCGGCTTCCAGCTATCGGCTGAGCTTGACAATTAGCCATTTTATTGTATAATTACCACGACTTACGTATTATACGTTACTCGTTATTAACCTATTCCGTAGTAAAAAACGAGAGGATGACATGGCTGAGGACATAACAGTAAAAATCGGACGAGGCCTCCATCAATTCCTTGAAGCCCTCGGTATCGACAGGCTGGGGAAATGGTCGGATGCTCTCGACGGTATTTCCCCGATGGACCTGCACATAATCCGCATGACCCACGAAAATCCCGATGTGATCCTGAAGGACATTCGCGATGACCTTCAAATCCCTCAAAGCACTCTGACAAGCGCAATCGACCGCCTGGAGAAGCGCGGACTTGTCAAGCGCATAATCAGCGGGCGCGACCGTCGCTCGTACGGTCTCAAGCTCACAAAAAAGGGTCGGGTAACCAGTGATGAACATAATCGGATTGACAGGGAAGGATCTCGGTTGATTCTTGAAGCGCTTGGTGACGAAACCGAAGCTGAACGTTTTATCGACATGCTTTCAAGGATCTCCGGGAAATTTGATGAAGCATACGAGGAGATGAATAAATGAGCTATCTCGATAATCCCAACTGGTTTGAAATCGTCCTGAATGGGTTATTCACACATAATCTCATGAGTCGGCACTTCAGGAATTTTGCTGAATCTCTCGAATTAACCGGCGATGAGACGGTGCTTGATTTCGGGGGAGGATCGGGACCCTTGAGCCGTCACATTGCGGAATTTCTGCTTTCCGGTTCCGGAGATGGCCGCGTGACGATCCTTGATCCAACGAAGAAATGGATGAACATTGCAAAAAAGCGGTTGAGTAAATTCCCCAACGTCGATTTCATCCAGGGAGATATTTCATCGCTGGACGGTCGGGTCGAGCAGTTTGATATCATCACGATTCATTTCATGCTGCACGATCTGGATAAGGGAATCCGTCAGGAAATAATCAACGCCCTGTCACGTCTGCTGAAAGACAAGGGAAGGATTTTTATCCGTGAGCCGATGAGAGAAGGTCACGGTATGCCGCCTGGGGAAATCCGCGACCTGATGACCAACGCCGGTTTGACCGAAATCCATTGTGATGAGGCATCTAATTTTTTTGTTGGACCAATATTCACCGCCGCATTCGGTAGATAGAAAAAGAGGATAAAAAGGGGGACAGTTCTGTAGCCCGTCATTTCCCTTGCCGGGAGAATTTATTCATGGAACCCGGAAAGGGAGATTCCGGGCTGCGAGATTTTACAGGTATTGATAATTTTATATAATACCTGCTATAATTGCCCCACAGATTTCGGACAAGAGCGAATTTAAGTCATTCCTTTTAAATAATGGTTATATATGGATCTCGTGGAGTTCAGCCTGCGAGGAGATTATCTTTTAACAAGCTAAGGAGGCAAATCATGAATCGTTGGACGGTAATTACGATTGCCGTA
>CBDUUJ010000186.1:0-5971 GCA_965370205.1 uncultured bacterium | reverse complement strand
CTTGGAAGCGTAACCGCAACCGAAATCGAGCGGTATGAGAATCATTGAGTATCGATTAATCCGAGACAGTGTCAGAGCCGCGACCGTGAGGGAGCGGTTTGTTGGTAAATAAAATTTCTATTCCCCGGCGCGATCTATTGCTTCCGGCGGGATCATATCAATTGTTCCTTCCTCTATCTCGCCGATATCAACCTGGTCACCGAGAAGCTCCCTTGCATCCTGTGATCCTGATTCATCCCCGGCACCCGGAGCAAGAACTGCAGGATCGGGACTGACCGAATCAATTATCGATTTTGAAACCTTGAAAATATCGCCAAGGTTACCGCTCAGCGCGGCGTAGTACATCGAGCCTTCGAGCTTTCCGACAATCAGGCTGAAATTCTCGTCGGCGGCTGTTGTAAAATCGATAACGACATTAGGAATTAAAAAGCCAAATGGATCGTTCTCATCAAATTCCGAACCGTCCTCCGGTTGCATCTGACGTCTGGCTTCCTCCATCGGATCGACAAATGTTGTCGCGCTCAGACTTCCAAGCGCACTCAGGAGATCGTCAACTTTCGCGGCGTCCAGTTCCAGATTATTGCCGTCGATATCCGCTCCTGCCCATGCCCCTTCCGACCTTGTGAGATTGAATTCATTGCCGTCTTCAGTGTCATGAACGGCCACGGAGGTAATCATTTCGGGTGACGAATTGAAGATGTTTTTATCCCTGAGAGCAATAAGGCTTGTCCGGAAGCTCATCTGAAGCTGTCCGGGAACCTTGTAGATATCATCCTCATCCGGTTTTCGCACGAATGATGATGTATACGCGTCCGCCGGATTTCCAACGATGATCTCCACCATTTTATTCATCTGGGAGTCGTAAAATACTACTTCCTCACCGGTGATCGAGCCAATCACGCCGAACGTGGATTTCTGGTCGGGATCGGATGTCACTACCTGTCCCTGCGGAAGATCGAGAATCAAATCGATCAGATTCTTAACCTTCTCAGGATCGGCTTTATGGAAAGTCCGGAACGCGTCTCCCGACGGACCCGTGTCGCTTATCGGATCGACAGGCTCAGGCTCATCGACAGTTTCATCGGATTCCGGTTCCTTATCTCCGGAATCCTCCGCGTCCTCTGTTTCCTCAGCATCCCCGGTATCGTCATCCTCAGTGGAGGCGGTCTCGTCAACGGTTTCGGATTCCTCCTCCTGGTTCTGCTCCGATTCCCGCATCAGTTCGCCGATAATATCCCTGCCGATTGACACTTCCCAGACCCCTGCGTTCTTGCGGAAGAGAAGGCTCTCACCCTGCAGGCTGTTAATCTCGATCCGGAAAATATCACCGCTCTCGACATCGGGAAACATCGGGTTTGTCTGGCTGATACGGACATCCCGCTGTTCGGTGGCTTTTTTGGTGTTAATCATCATGACCAGGCCGATAAGCAACGCCAGGACAAGTATCAGGACGATTAGTTTTTGTATTCATTGCATATTCTCATCACACCCCGCCGTTCTTAGATTTATTAATATGTCCGTTAAGAGTCATAATAACTAAATATCCAGTGTCGCCCACAAGCGAGTCTTCGAGCTTGTGGGTGCCTCATCTTACGGTGACTCTCAATTATAATTCTTAATCTTTCTGCTCCGCCTGATAAATTGCGGCCAGGAGCTTCTTCCGCTGACCCTTGACATAAAACCGGGCAATCCCAATAACGGTCACAAGTAAGGGCACGAAGACATATCCCCAGAACTTGAATCCGTTTTTCTGACTGGTGGTCAGATCCGGATTCAACGGACGGCTGGTTACCGTTCGCGTCCGGATATCGATCAGCTTATCCCCGATATTCAGCGCTTCTATAAGGTTCTGGATGAAAACACCGTTACCTGGAGCGCCAAGAGTGTTGTCATCGATGAAAGTTGCATTGCCGGCGAAAACGATGGATGTTGACTGGCTGGTTGTCAGCATCGGCTCGTCATCCATCTCCGGAAGCGCCTCGGGATCAACCGAATCCATTGCCGGAACAGGCTGACCCTGGAACGCTGACGTGAAAACACCGTTCAACTGCACGATCGCAAGTTGTTTTTTCAGATCGGTTCCGAAAGCCGCGAAATCCTGCTGAGTGGATAGATTTACCGGCACAGGATAGGAAAATGAATGCTCGCTTGTTTTTGCAAGCTCAAGAATTTCCGTTTCATCGCTGATTTTGTCGTACAGAAGATCAACCGAGCTTGCGAACGGGATGATCATGCTGTCAAGACCGCGGGTAACGGGGCTGTCGGACGGGAATCCCTCCGGCTGGGTAATTACCGGGAATAGCGGGTAATCCACGAGCACACGGAAACCGCCCATGTTTCCTCCCTGAACTTTCCAGTTGAAAGCAAGGTCGGCGATAAGGTCGTTGTTGACTTTTATCCCGTATGCTGCCATGAGGCTTTCAAGGGGAAACGCGAGGAACTGCGCCTGTTCGCTCATTTGATCCATCTGAACGCCGCTCGCCAGTACAACCAGTTTCCCTCCCCGCATGACGAACTGATCGATGACATAGCGATGCCGCTCCGAATAAGGCTCGGTCGGCTGGGCGATTATCAGCGTGTTGATGTTATCCTGAATCTTCCGACCGTTGCCCAGATCGACATCCTGAACGTTGTACAGTTCCTTCAGTATCTCGGCAAGCTGGGTGTAGTTCGTCGATGTCGACATCTCGCCATGTCCGGTGAGGAACCCGATAGTCGGGGTTTCCTCGCTGATGAGCTTGAGAACGGATGACGTGATATCATATTCAAGGTTCTGGACAAACGGGACATCGGGAATGACCTCGTATTTGTCCAGGTATTCAATCTCCAGAGCGAAATACACGTTCCGGTAGGTAAGCTCATCCGACTCCCTGAT
Source organism: uncultured bacterium (assembly GCA_965370205.1). GTDB lineage: Bacteria > JAJVIF01 > JAJVIF01 > JAPKYR01 > JAPKYR01 > CBDUUJ01. The sequence continues at coordinate 3,096 of CBDUUJ010000186.1, read as the reverse complement.
CTGAATGGGGATCTCCTGGATTCCCTTCATCTGCAGAGCGTTGACCTCCTCGTCGATCCGGACGCGCGGTATTCATCGAGAAGGTCCCTCAGTCTCTGTTCATGCTCTTTCAGGACCGGCGGAAGCTCCGAGGAGATATACGCCTTCAGGCGGACTATGTCGGGAATCTCAGACACAACCTCTTTCGATGATGCTGCAAGTGTGTACTGTTTATCCTCTGTCAGATCGGCTCGCGCGTAGTAAAACTGTCCGAGAATATTCGCCACGATGACTATCCCAATAATTATCAGGAGTTCGATCGTTGTCTGTGATATCTCTTTTGCTTTGTTCATTGGTTGATCGCCTCCCTCATGCCTTCCACTTCCTGCTCTCCGTACTTCTGATGGCGAAGAGCACAAAGATGAAAATAACTGAGAGATAGTAGAGCATGTCGCGGGAATCGATCACGCCGCGCCCGACCGAGAAAAAGTGGCTGAGCAGGCTTATGTTCGATATGAATCGCTGGAGTGCTGCAGGAAAGTAATCCACAACATCCGGAATCCCGATCATCAGTAAGACCGCCATCACCACTACCGACAGGATGAACGCCACGATCTGATTGTTGGTAATACTTGAGAAAAATATCCCCACCGCAAGAAACGCGCCGCCCATCAGGATAGCCGCGAGATATCCACCGAAAATGGGACCGTAATCAAGAGTGATACCCTCGGCAGCGGCACGTGCTACAACGATTACCACCGGGAAAGTCAGCAGTAGGGATAGTGTGAGAAAAATGAATGCCGCGAAATATTTCGCAAGCACAACTTCCCAGTCCCTGAGAGGAAGCGTCATCAGAACCTCAATGGTGCCGATCTTCTTGTCCTCCGCGAGAAGTCTCATGCTGATCGCGGGCACGAAGAAAAGATAAATCCACGGCAGCAGCATGAAGATAGATCTGAGGCTCGCCTGTTCAGCGCTGAAAAATTTGAACATCTCGAAAAAGAAGAATCCCGTCACGAGCAGAAAGACGACAATGAAAATATAACCCAGCGGGGTGTTGAAATATTGTCCCAGCTCGCGTGAAAATACAGGTGCTACACGTTTCATCTCATGCCACCTCCTTTGTTGTCAGAATGCGGAATATATCCTCAAGCGAGGCGACATCCCTGCGCAGCTCAGTTAATTTAAATCCGTTCGAGACCGCCAGATCGAAGATCGCCTCCGAGATATCCTTATCGGTCGATGACGTTATGTGATACCTGATTCCGCCATCGTCCGTATCGGTTTCAACGTCGAATCCCGCAATGTCCTCGAATCCTGTGAACACCTGTTCGATCGCCGACCGGTCTCCCATCACCCCGACATGATAGATGTCGGCGCCACGGGCGAATCCGGTCAATTCAGACGTTGTTCCTTCCGCGATTATCTTTCCCTCATGGATGATAATTGCGCGGTCGCAGGTCACCTCGACCTCGGGAAGGATATGCGTGGATAAAATAATGCACTTGTCTCTTTCGTGACCGATCTCGCGGATCAGGTTCCTGATCTCCACGATCTGGTTCGGATCGAGTCCCGTGGTCGGCTCGTCAAGGATCAGGTAGTCCGGATCGTGGATCATCGCGCTCGCGAGACCCACGCGCTGCCTGTATCCCTTGGATAATTCATTGATGTCCTTGTAGACAACCGCCTTAAGCCCCGTGACATCCACCATCTCATCGATACGGTCTTTCTTGCGCGTACCCAGTTGATGGATGTCAGCGATGAATTCAAGATAATCGATGACATTCATATCCTGATAGAGCGGAGCGGATTCCGGAAGGTAGCCAAGAATTCGCCGCACATCGAGCGATTGGTTCAGGATGCTGTAGCCGCCGACCGTGGCTTCGCCGCTGTCGGGGGCTATGTAGCACGTGAGCATCCGCATGGCGGTGGTCTTGCCCGCGCCGTTCGGCCCCAGAAGTCCGACAACCTCTCCCTTGTTAATCGTGAAAGAGACATCGTTCACTGCCAGGGTGCTTCCGTATGCTTTGTATAGGTTCTTTACATCAATCATGGCGGGACTGTTCTCCCTTTGCCGGGTTGATCTGTAAACGCAATGGTTTGCGAAATCCTGTCCCTAAAAAGTAAAGGACAATCAAGGGCACAAAAAAGTTCGCAAACAATCGTATGCGCTTAAAAAAATCCCCGCGCGAACGGGAATTAGTAGCATAGAGAATGGGAAAGTGTCAAGTCTATGGGGCTTCCGGAACCCGATACAGCTCCCCATCCCTCATATCCAGTTGCTTTATCCAGTTGTCGGGAACATTGTCATGGAAATCGGGCAGCGTATAATCATAAAACCGGCTGAGGAAAGCCAGCCTGTACTTGTTAATTAGCACATAGCTTCCCTGGGGTATGTCCCCCGCGTTCATCCCGGAAAATTCATGGGTCTGACTTTCATCCGGGAACCCCCAGAAGAAATCCAGCACCGTAATGGACCTTTTATCGGTGTAGACCGAATCGTCGGGACCGGTAATCTTCGATGATGCAAGCTCCAGACGGCTTTGCGGCCCGTCGAGGAAATTCGCCCAGAATCCCATGGCGCAGAATATGATAATTGCGAGAATCGCCGAAATATTCAGGAGAGTCCTGAAACCGCTTTTCTTCTCCTTCTCTTTCCCGACGGATGTGAGATCATCGATCAGACCCGCCGAACAGAGAACCGCCGGCAGTAGCAGAGGGAACAGGTGCTTGGCGAAAAGGGGAATGGGAGTGTAGGTCTGCAGGCTTGTCGACCCGAAATTAAACATAACGGCAAGCGAGAGGAACCATAGTCCCGGGAGAATTAAAACGCTTTTTTTCTTCAGTAAGGAATAAACAATGGCAACTATTGCTGCGAGAGTCACTATTCCGAATTGTGCATCCAGCAGAATTATCTTTGGTCCGGTAACGAGAATTCGATTCAAAAGCGCCTGATAGTATTCGCCGGGCGCCCAACCGAATCTGGTTCCCTCCGCAAAAAACCACATCTTGCTGAGAGCATAATTTGCCTCGGTTGTGTTGTATCGGTAGAAAAAATCCTGGGTGTATACATAGTAGAAAAGCGATTCGATGAGTAGAACACTGATGAACGCAAGG
>CBDUUJ010000185.1:0-5986 GCA_965370205.1 uncultured bacterium | reverse complement strand
ATAAAATGCTCGAGAATTTTCCTTAGATGTTCCTTCTGGAGCGACATCCCAGGGCTGAGCGGATCGAGCCTGGCAAGGTCGATCACTCCCTGAAGGACCTCATCCGTGATCTCGGGAGGAGCCGGCTCCCTGATTTTCTGTTCTTTCTTCATACTCCAACTCTCACCAGTCACAACCTGCACATCGGAATAGCTCCATCCGGACATAGAAACACCGTCAACCGGAAAATCCGACTGGATACAATCGGGCAATTATAACAGAATCGGTCTGGATTATGGCAAAGGGGCCGGCAAAAAGTGAAAAGAATCACAAGTCGTTTCGTTCATACATCACCTTGCCGTTATCAATAGCATCCCTGATTAATGGATCCCCCTCGGAATATCGTCTTTCGGTATCATCCGGTCTGCGGGCAAGAAGATCAACAGGGAATCGGGGATTAATACTGTTTAGAATTTCCAGAGATTTATGAAAAGGTCTTCCATCGAATGGCAGTATAACCAGTAAATCTACATCACTGTGAAGAGTTGGATTCCCGGCTGCATAAGAACCGAATAGAAGGATTTTAATTGGCTGAAATTGATTAACAATATCCCGGCATATTTCCTCTATATGCTCCATAGTAACCATTATCAGTCACCTCAACAATAAATATATCATAACCTTGATACAAAAGGTGAACATCCTGATTCATTCACTCCAACGCGGTTACTTCCCCGACACTCTGTCCTTCGTCCGGTAGGTCTTATACGCGTTCTTCGGGAGTTCGTACAGGAACATCGATTTGTTGCGCCACCTGCCACCCCTCCGCCTTGCATAGATCAGCGCCGCTTTCTGCCTTGCGCGCGTAATCCCGACATAACACAGCCTCCGCTCCTCCTCGATCTCCGCCACGGTCTTGTTCAACGCTAGGTAGTGCGGAAAATTCCCCTGCTCCATGCCCAGCATTATCACCCTGTCGAATTCGAGACCCTTTGCCGCGTGGAGGGTCATCATCCGAACAGCGTCTTCATCCGAATCGAAATCCCCGCCGGTGAGAAGCACGATGTGAGCGAGAAATTCACCGAGGGTCACATCCGGACGTTCATCCTCCAGCCTCAGCGCCTCCTCACGAAGCATCTGAATCCGGCTCTCCAGCGCATTTTCATCCAGTGAAATCTCAAACGATCCCCTCGAAAGTCCCTTGAGAATCCCCAGCACATTCGCCTCTCCCCTCTGAGTCAAACATCCCTGCAGCGATTTGAAAAACGGCAGGGTTTCAATTTCCCCCTCATGTGTCGCAAGCAATCTGGATGCAGCGTTCATAATAAATGCCGGATCAATATCCGTCATCTCATCAACCGCATGCGCGACAGCAAAAATAACCGGCAGATCCTGCGAGAACGACCTTGCACGAAAACCCTCATCAATCGCGATCATTTCATTGAACACAGCGATATTCGTGCGGACATCGTCAAGCGCACGATGCGCTGTGCCGGTATCGATTCCGAATTTCTCCGCGAGGACCTCAAGACGGTGCGGCTCTCCCGGAAACAGTCGCCGCGAAAGTGTCAGTGTATCGAGTGTGAGATTCGTGACAACTGAATCGAGAAGTTCCCCCGCGTGACGTCTCACGATCGGCAGATCGAACGAGTCGATATTGTGTCCGGCAAGCGGTGCATCCCCGATAAATTCCAGAAATCGCGGCAGGATATCCTCAGGCAGGGGCGCATCGGCGACATCATCATCCGTGATCCCGTGAATCGCAGACGCTCCCGCCGGAATCGGGAACCCCGGCCTGACCAGCGAGTGAAACTGCCCGAGTTCGTGTATTTCCCCATCCTTCAGAAGAACCTTGACCGCCGCGATCTCGACAATGTCCGCCCTGAATATATTAGTCCCGGTCGTTTCAAGATCGAAAAAGACAAGGATTTCATCCTCTCCACCACCCGGACGATATCCAACCAGGTCAGAAATAAACCGATGCGCTGTGAGTGCAAGCTGGAAACTTTCCTCTGCCTGCAAATCATCCGGTGGAGTCTCGGAAACGCCTTCATTCGTGAGGTACAAAGCTCGCGGGAGAAGTGTGCCCTTCGGGAAAAATGTCTCTGGTGGATAATTCAGACCGACCACGCACACCGGACGGTCATCAACCGGGAAATCGGCTTTCCCCTCGATTGAAAATGGAAGCGGAACCAGCTCAGCCCCGATTCCGATGATCTCCTCGCAGGAATCATATAGCATTCGCGCCGTAAGAAGTCCGGTGATAGTGGGAGCGTGGAAAATCCTGATGCCCTCCTTCGATCCCCGCCATTCCTCCAGAATCGCCCCGGGAGAAATCCGGTCAAATCCGGAAAGAATATTCTCCTCGTTTTTCAGCCATTCATCCTCGTTAGCGAGCCAGGGCGATCGGCAGTCGTTGAGATGTCCGACCACAAAATTAACCAGCGCGGACGGGGCTTCATCGGTAGATTTTCCCCTGAGTGCGTTCACAAATCTGTTCAGCTTTGCCAATTGATACCGTGCAAGCGCACTGAGCTTTTTAAACCTGGACGGCCTTCCGAGCAGTCGAAACAGCGGGACATCCTCATTTTTCGCGGCAATGCGAACTCTCAGGTCGTCAAGTTCACCAAGACGGTCGCGCGGAAGCCCGATTGCGCGATTCCAGTCCCATTCGGTATCGATTGCCGCGAGACGAAGGAGCGGAAGCGGATCGCCGGGAACCTCATCGCGCTGCCTGTCCGGCAGCAACCTGAGAACCGGGATGTCATCGTTGATAAGAGCGCTCTCGCAATCATCCGCGAGATGATGAACACGGTACAGAATCGCAATTTTGCGAAATTCGCATCCCGCCTCTACCCAGCTTTTTATCAGCTTCCCAACCAGACGGTTCTCCTCGTCCTCATCCTCCAGCTCGAATACCCCGATCGGCGGATTTTCACGGACACCTTCCGGTGCATGCGGTATCTGCTGGTAAAATCTTCGATTCTTTGCAATAAGCGATCCCGCCGCATACAGAATCGCGCTCGAACATCGATAGCTCGACCCCAGCGGAATCAATCGCGCATGAAAATCAGCGACGAACTGATCGATAAAAACACCCGACGATCCCCTGAACGCGTAGATCGTCTGATCCTCGTCGCCGACCGCAAAAAGATTCAGCCCCGGATGTTCCAGCGCCTCAATCAATCGATACTGCGCAGAATTGATATCCTGGAATTCATCGATAAGAAGATGATCCATCGAACCAAGAATCTCATCCCGAATATCCGGATGCATGTAGAGAAGCCGCAATGCAGTCAGGAGTATATCCGCGAAATCGAGCGCGCCGCGTATCTGAAGCTCCTCCTGGTAGGCTTTGAAAATCCCCGCGACAAGCTCGTAGTGCTCCGGATCGAACCGCGCGTCCATCACCGGACACGCGACATCGGCTTTCACCCGGTCGAGTATCTGTTTCAGGTTCCGGATCGGCAGCGCTTCCTCCGGGATACGCAGCCGCCCGAGTATCCTCCTCAGCAACTGCTCCTGAGCGTCCTCATCGAATATAACCGGCTCACGCGGAAATTCGAGAGCGTCGGCATATTTGCGGACCAGCCCGTACGCCCACGCGTGGAATGTCGATACCGAAACCTCACTTGCCGGGGATGGGTGCTCGTCCTCACCGTCGCCGATTCGTTTCGACGCGAGACGGGATCGCATCTCGGCGGTCGCGCGATTTGTGTAGGTGATCGCGAGAATCCGGGATGGATCGACACCCTCATACTCGGTCAGCCATACCACTCTTGCTGTCAGTACGCGGGTTTTGCCCGTACCCGGTCCGGCGACAACCATAACCGCCCGGTCCGGACATTCGACCGCCTCTCTCTGCTGATCATCCAGTTCCCACGGCATAAGGGGATTATACCCCGCCTTTACTACGGAATCATGGCGCATTTCAAGATCAAATGGCACTTAACCCGGATTTTTTGGTAAGATGTGCTCGCAAGAAGGCAAACAGGAGCAGGAAATGCTCAAAAAGCTGAAAATCCACAATTTTAAATGTCTTGTTGATTTCGAAATCGATTTGCAGCCGTTTACGATTTTAATCGGCCCAAACGCAAGCGGAAAATCGACGATATTACAGGCAATTGATTTAATAAAATGGTTTGGTGAAGGTAATCCAAAGGGTTTCCTTACAGAGAGAGGATGGGAAGCAAGAGATGTAAGATCGAAACTTACTAAAGATCGGAATACAACTTTTAAAGTTCATATATGTATTGGGGTAAATGCAAATTACTTTTGGGATTTTCATTTGCATTTCCCAGATAGTGGCAAAGTAACATGTTCATATGAAAATCTCGTAATGTCATCGAAACACCTGTTTCCAAAACCCGAAAAGGGTACATTGTCTTTATTGAGACGAACAGGAGATAAAATTTGGAGAACCTATTTAGACAGTGAAGAACCAATACCAACTGAGGTGATGGAGCAATTCCCATCTGGTGTGAAAGTCCATAACGTTAAGGTATCAGAGACTAAAATTATGGAGTCAATAAGGTTAGATGGCTCTGTGCTTTCCCTCACTCCGTTGCCAGAGGCTAAAAGTGGGGAACATTTCTTATTTCAAATCTTATTCTTAATTTACTTAGAGAAATTTCACTCTCTCGAACTGTTATCAACCGAAAGGCTACGGCAAAAGAGCCGCGAAAAACATGCTGATATTGGGATATCTGGCAAATATCTAGCAACCTTCTTGCATGGTTTAGATGACAAGCAAAAGAAAAAGATTAATAAGACGCTGGCAGGTCTCTATAAAAACACAGAAAAACTTGAAACAACAAGAAAAAGAGCAGGTTGGACTGAGCTTAAACTTCTGGAACACTTCAGTGAAAACACAAGAATTTGGCTGTCATCTCAACACATCAGTGATGGAATCCTACGTATCATCGCCATCCTCGCAGCTCTAGAAGGACTTAAAGACGGCAGTACAATCCTAATTGATGAAATCGAGAACGGCATCTACCCCGATCTTGCTCATGGGTTTATTAAGGCGATGCTGGAAATCGCGAAAAAGAAAAATATCCAAATCATCGCAACTACTCACTCTCCGGCGATTCTCAACGCCTGTCCGGATGAATCGGTCGTTTTTGTCTGGCGGGACGATGAAGGACATGTAAAAGCGGAACCGCTCTTTGAAGATCCAAAAATGAAAGAGCAACTGGAATATATGAGCCCGGGAGCGGTCTGGCATACATCAACCAGAAAGCAGATTACTAAAACCCTGGAACGTCAACATGCCAGGAAAAAGAAAAAAGAAATTAAAAAAAAGTAGTGCAACCGATTTATCAGGCAGCTCCCGAAACCCGGTAATCAAAGTAGCCCTCGCAGGGGAAGGTAAAACCGACCATGGCGAGCAGATTTGGGATGGACGTAAGCGTGAGCACGTATGGCATGACGGCGCATGCCAGCCGCTGATCCGTTCATGCTCTGAAGATGTCGATCTGGAATTTCAGATTATTAAAAGGCAAGATTGGGGGGATTTCTTTACTTATAATGAAAAACAAAAACCAAACAGGGGGAAACTACGCGGTCACGCTCTGAAAGCGTATGCATGTTTCTTTATTGCGGCAAACCGCGAGTGCAGCATCGTTGTGGTTTTCGTAGATGGTGATAAACCCAGCAGGAAAGAACATCAGAACATTAAATCAAAGCACGCTGTAAAAAAGCGCGTAAATGAAATCCGCGAGCAACTGGAAATCGGTTTTAAATTGGCTGGGAAAAAAATATATGACGAGATAAAAACCATCCGTATGGTACCAATGCGCATGATAGAAAGCTGGCTCATGGCTGATTTTAATGCATTTAAAAAAATAACCGGTGTTGATCCTGCTCCCGATTTAAAAGGAAAAAACCTTGAAAGTATCTGGGGGGATGAAAATAATCCCGACAGCGATCATCCAAAACGTATTCTTGATCGTCTCCTTAAAGGAAGCCACCATACTAGAAATCGTGAAACTTACAGGCCAATCGC
>CBDUUJ010000184.1:0-5990 GCA_965370205.1 uncultured bacterium | reverse complement strand
ATAATATTCATTTATTCATGAGAGCTAAGTTGGAGTCGGTGGCTAATTTTCCGAAAAGGGGCCTGAACAGGTATGAATGAGCCGGGAAGTATTTTTCAAGATCAGGATGGAATAATCGCCCATGTCGATCGCGACCTGATAATCACCCGTCTGGAAATATTGGATGATTCAGAGGATGAAAGAAACGAGGACAGCCTGGTCGGGAAAAACTGGTACGAAGCGATGATCGGATTGTCGGAACCCATTGATGATTGTCCGATAAAAATGGCTTTCGATGAAGGCAGATCGTGCAAGGGTATCATTGAGGGAACTCATAATATATATCTTGTCAGATGTTACCCGATCCCCGACTCAAACAGCGAAATAACCGGCGCGATTATTATCAGCCAGGATATCGTTGGAGTCGATAAATCGGATATGCCGTTGGAAGCGTTCTTTCGTGCACATCTGAGCCGATGGCCTGATCCCGTTTTAATTTTTGACTTCGACACGATGCATATCGTCGGATTCAATGACAACGCTCATCAGTTGTTCGGTTACACAAGGGTTGAATTTACCAATCTGCCTTTCTATGTCCTTGAGGAGAAACAGAATCCTGAATATGTAAAAACGATTCTTGATCGCATCATAAGTGGCGAGTCGGGCAATATTGAAATCACAACACGAACGAAAAGCGGTGAATTGAAATTTATCGGGATAAACCTGAAACAGGTTGATTACTTCGGGCGCACGATGTTCAGGGGTGTTATCCATGACCTGACCGGTATCAAGCAGGTTGAGAGCAGGCTTAGAAAATCCGAGGCGCAATACCGCACACTTGTCGAGGCGAGTCCCGATATCATCATGGAGATCGAACTGGACGGCACGATCCTATACGTAAACCGTGTTCTTAAAGGCCTTCGCAATGAGGATGCAGTCGGAACGAACATCATGGACTATATGCCCCCGGAAGAGCATACAAGAATCAGGAATTTACTGAATCGATCAATTGGCAAGCGAAGAAATACCGAGTTCCAGGTTTCCATGATGACTCCGGCGGGATCGAGATGGTGGAACACAAGGGCGCTTCCGCAGGAGAAGGACGGAAAGATAGCCAACTTCCTGCTGATCACCACTGATGTAACAGATGAAAAACGTGCGCAGGACGCTCTTATAATGAGCGAGGAGCGGTACCGTAACCTGGTCGAGAATTCACCTCTGCCGATCTTTGTGCATCGCGATGGATCTTTCCACTATGTAAATCCGATGCTTCTGAAACTTCTCGATATAAAAAATGCGGACGAATTGCTCGGCACTCCTGTAATAAACTGGATTCACCCGGACGACAGAAAGAAAATCCAGAATCTGCTGCCAACAAGCCACTCAACCAGCAAAAGTGCAATGAAAGCGGATTTCAGGACTATCCGCCCGGACGGTGAAATACTCGACTTAGCATCATCGACAATCACGGTCAACTACGAGGGTGAACTCGCGTGTATAGTCGTACTGAATGATGTCACTGATAAAAAACGCATTGAGAACGAGCTGAAAGCAAGCGAGCAGAAATACCGTTACCTGACAGAAAACATGCGGGATGCTGTTTTCCTTATGGATTTGAACTGGCAGCATCAGTATATCAGCCCTTCAATCGAGCAGATCCGCGGCTTCACTCCCGAGGAAATTAACGACCTTCCCATCGAGGATAGTCTCCCGCCAGAATCGCTCGCCAACGCGAAAATGCTCCTCGAACAGAGTCTCGCACGTGGAGCCAGGGATGAAAATGGTGAACCAATAGTTGCCACTTTCGAGCAACTGGAGAACTGCAAGGACGGGTCGCAGGTCTGGACGGAAGTCAATGCAACATTTGTATTCAACGAGAACGATGAACCCGTTGGAATAATCGGATGCACACGCGACATCTCAGAGCGAAAAGAAGCTGAAGAAATCCTTGAAAAAGAAAGAGCCAACCTTGAACAGATTATCGAATTGAACCCAATGGCAATCGCGATTATAAACCCTGAGGGCAGAATGGAATCCCACAACCAGGCGTTTTTTGACTTTTTTAAATCGGTTCCCCCGGATGATTACGATGTTTTCAATGACCCGCATATTAAGAAAGCCGGTCATGACGAACTGATGTTGAAAGCAAAAACCGGGGAAACAGTAATTATTCCTCCCACTTTCTATAATCCCCACCTGGCAGATCCCAAATACCCATCCGCTCCTCACTGGATCAGAATAACTATCTTCTCCATTCGCGATTCCAACGGCAACATTGAGAAATATATTTTCATGTGCCAGGATGTCACTGATCTTCACTCTACGGATTAAACACCGGGGACTGGTATCTCAGGGAAGGGGACTGGCACACGTTTTTGGCTTCTGCTGACATTCCAATCCCGACAATTCCTGCAAGCCAAAAACGAGTGCCTGTCCCCGAAAACATCCCGATGCGGCATTTCATATTAACACTGTGTTAAAATCTCAGGCCTGTGCTCGTTCATTCAATACATCCCCGGAATTTCCGCAACCTTGAGTCAGCGAGGATTGATTTCTCTCCACAGGCTAATTTTATCTCCGGACGCAACGGTCAGGGAAAAACCAACCTGCTTGAGTCAATCTACTGGCTGCTCACTCTCCGCGCAAAACGCGGCAATGCCCAGGACTGCATGAGAAAAGGCTCCGAGGGTTTCAGCATCGAATCCGACCTCACTTTCGGCGACCTCAGGCACTCGGTCGGCCTTGAAGTCGAGGGCCGCTCGCGGAAACTTCTCATCGACGGTTCCCCCGCTAATCGCCGCCGCGATTATCTCCAGAATGTTTTAGTCGTCGATTTTTTTCCCGAGGATCTCCTGATCCTTATCATGGAACCCGCGCTCAGACGGCGATTCATCGATCTCACGAGCGTGCAGTATTTTCTCCCGCACGAGGAAGTTCTCAGGCGGTTCAAACGTCTTCTGGAACAGCGAAACCGCCTCCTTAAAACTCCCAACGGTCCCGATATGGGAGTAATCGAGAGTTACGATAATCCCTTTGCGGAATCCGCGTCGCTCGTGACATCTGCAAGGCTGCAAATTCTATCAAAGCTCGGAGAGAGAATGGACGGGATTTTCCGTGAGGGGATCGGTGAGAAATATGAGGCGGCGCTCCATTATATCCCGGCGCTTGAGGGTATCCCGGAAGCTGTCAATCCGGAGGTCGATCCCGATCCAGGCTCGATCAGGGAGATTTATCTCGATGCGCTCAGGCGGACGCGCGGAAGGGATATCGAATCCGGACGCACGACTGTGGGTCCGCATCGCGACGACTGGGGAATGACACTCGACGGTAAAACAGTGCGGTCATTCGCGAGCAGAGGCGAGGTCAGAAGCTCGATGTTTGCCCTTCATCTGGCAAGATTTCATGTGCTTGCCGAAAAACGGGGAATCAAGCCGGTCGTGCTGATCGATGACGTGATGAGCGAGCTTGATGAGTCCAGGCGTCGGAGGGTGATGGAGCTTCTTCCGCCGGGACAGATTTTTCTCTCCGCCTGCGATCCCCCTCCGGAGTTTGAAACCATTGGCATCGGCGATGATGACGATGAGATCCGTCATTTTGTCATGGAGGCCGGCTCGGCAGGTCTGGTGAAGTGAGATAGACCAGATAAAAATAATTCCTGTCTAAAAAATACCTGAGAAATGTCTGTGAGGGGACACCTTTTTTTCGCGGGGCGAAAAAGAAGATGTCCCCGATTTGGTTTATGATTTGATAATAAAAACCGGGGACATTTTGTTTTTACTTTGAACAATCTTGTAAAAACCGGGGACATTTTATTTTTGCCTTGAACGATCTTGAATTTATATTTGATTTAAGGGGCAAAAAAAAGTGTCCCCTCAATACGACATTAATAGAGATGGCACTTGCTGATCGACCATATATCTTCGCTGCCTTTTTTCTCATCCTGATCGCGATGATTCATATGACGCTGTGCATCCCATCTGCACACGCGCAGGATTCACGCGAGTTTATGCTCCCAACCGGGCTGATTACAGATTTCTCCGGCACCTTATCGGAAGATGACATCGACACCATTCGTCACACGCTCGAATCCGCGCACCGTAAAAGTAAAATGGACGGTCACGTGATCATCGCATTGAGAACGCAGGAATGGTATCTGGAAGAATACGCGAAGGACTACGCCGACTTCCTCCAGGGACGCGGAATTATCAGCTCGACCGGATGGCTGCTCTATATCTCCACAGCGGATCGAAAATTCACACTGGTAGTGCAGAATGCCGCCAACGAATCGATCACCGGAGTACACAAGCGGGAAGTTGCCCTGATACTCAATGAAAAAATCGGGCAGGACGACATGGTTGGCGGTATCATCGATGCTGTAAACGCGCTGGGAGATCTTCCAGCGCCCGAAGTCGTGAGGGAGAAAAAGAAAATCTCCCCCGATATGACGATCTTCATCGGGATACTGATAATTGTCATCGTCCTGATGCTCAGATTGAGGAAAGGTTTTTCAAAGTCAACATCGAACAGGTAGAGATAAAATAGAAACGGTGTGGGGAAATTAAGGAACCCACCATAAATGGTGGGATACCGGAGATTTTTTTATTTTAAAAATAATTTTTTTTACAAATATTTACCTGGTACCCCACCTGGTACCCCACCTGGTACCTCACCCGGTACCTCACCCGGTACCTCACCCGGTACCCCACCCTTTAGGGTGGGTTTGATCATTCTTCCGGATGGTAGTCTTCCCATTTGCCGGTCATAAGGAATTCGTGCATCGCGGCGGATGCGACCTTCGCCTGTCCCATCGCGAGAATTACTGTCGCGCCGCCGGTGATCGAATCTCCACCCGCGAAAACGCCATGCTTTGTTGTTTGACCCGTTTCCTTATTCGCGCACAGTACGCCCCACTTGTCGACTGTCAGGTCCGGTGTGGTCGATGCAATGAGCGGGTTGACTCCGAATCCAAGCGCGGAAATTACAGTATCGCATTCAATCACGAACTCGCTTCCCTCGACAGCCATCGGACGTCGGCGCCCCGACGCGTCCGGCTCTCCGAGTTCCATCTGAATACACTGCATACCGCGAACCCAGCCGTTTTCATCTTCAAGAATCGCAAGCGGCTGCGTCAGCCATTTGAATACAACGCCTTCCTCTTCAGCATGCGCGATTTCCTCAACTCTTGCGGGCGCTTCGGCACGAGTTCGGCGATAGACGATTGTTGAATTCCTTCCAAACCGTCTGCATGTCCGAGCGCCGTCCATCGCGGTGTTCCCGCATCCGATAACCACGCAGTTCTGCCCGACAGTCACAGGTGTCGTGTATTCCGGGAACAAATCCGCGCGCATCAGGTTGACCCTTGTCAGGAATTCATTGGCTGTGTAGACACCTTTCGCGTTCTCACCGGGAATTCCAAGCATCCAGGGAAGTCCTGCGCCGGTCCCGAGGAAGACCGCGTCGAAACCCAAATCGGTCATCAGCTCTTCAATCGTATATGCCTGCCCGATAAGCGCGTTCGTGATGAATTTCACTCCCATTTGTCTCAGCTTATCGGCCTCAGCCTCGACAATTTCATTCGGAAGCCTGTTCTCGGGAATTCCGTAGATCAGAACGCCTCCGACCTTATGCAATGCCTCGAAAACCGTGACCTCATGTCCCTTCTGGATCATCTCGCCAGCGGTAGTGAGTCCAGCGGGACCTGAACCGATGATCGCAACTTTCTTTCCCGTCGGTTCCGCCACTTCCGGAAGCACCATCTCGCCGTGCATACGAGCGTAGTCGCTCACGAAACGCTCCAGCCGTCCGATAGCAACAGGCTCTCCTCTTTTAGCGAGAACGCAGACCTTCTCACACTGCGATTCCTGCGGACAAACCCGTCCGCACACGCCGCCCAGTGTATTTGTTTCAAGTATCTTCTTATTCGCGCCGGGGAAATCGCCGTCCCGAATCAGCGCGATAAACGCCGGGATATCGATAACCACAGGACAGCCGTCAATGCATGCCGGCTTCTT
>CBDUUJ010000183.1:0-5997 GCA_965370205.1 uncultured bacterium | reverse complement strand
GCAGAAGAGATGGATGAGAAGGCCCGTCTGGACCCCGATCTTATCCCCAAGATGGCCGAGCTTGGTTTCTGGGGCATCCCCTGGCCGGAGGAATACGGCGGCGCCGGGATGGACCCGATGAGCTATATCATTGCGGTCGAGGAGCTGAGCCGAATCTGCGGGTCCACAGGAATTACTCTCGCCGCGCACACATCGCTTGGTACATATCCAATATTTGCTTTCGGAACCGAGGAACAGAAGAAGAAATATCTTCCCCCATTATGTGCCGGCGAATTTCTCGGCGCGATGGGACTCACCGAGCCGGACGCCGGATCGGATGCGGGCGGCACGAAGACAACCGCTGTCCCCGACGGCGATCACTGGATTCTGAACGGCACGAAAACATTCATCACAAACAGCGAACACGCCGGGACTTTCGTCATCGCGGTATCGACCGACCCTCCCGCCAAGACACGAGGCATCACCGCGTTCATTATCGAGAAGGACGATGACGGTTTCCGCATCGGGAAACATGAAAACAAGATGGGGCTGAGGGGATCATCGACGACTGAGTTAATTCTCGAGGACTGCCGGATTCCCGACACCCGCAGGCTCGGCGAAGTGAACAAGGGATTCAAGGTTTTCATGAAGACACTGGACGGCGGACGTATCAGTATTGGCGCACTTGCTCTGGGTGTCGGTCAGGGTGCATTTGACGAGGCTCTGAAATACGCGCAGGAACGTATGCAGTTTGACCAGGCGATCATCCGGTTCCAGGGTGTCCAGTGGATGCTTGCGGATTCCGCAACGAAACTCGAGGCCGCCCGTCACCTTGTCTATCACGCTGCCCGTCTATATTCGCGGGGCGATGATTTCCATCGGGAGGCGGCGTTTGCCAAGCTGTACGCTGCGATTGTCTGCCGCGAGGTCTGCAATGACGCGGTCCAGATTCACGGCGGCTATGGATATATCAAGGAATTTCCGGTCGAGCGTATGTATCGCGATGCGAAGCTGATGGAGATCGGCGAGGGCACGAACGAAATACACAGGATCGTGATATCCCGCAGTCTCGAAAAGAACGGCTACCCGCGTCACGATTTTGAATGATTATCAGGCATAATCTGTAGCCCGGCAAATGGATTGTCGGGCTGCATAAAACAGCAAAGTAAAGAAAGCGAGGACCTTATGACCGACGTTGGAATTATTGGTTACGGTGCATCGATACCAAGACGCCGTATCAAGGTTGAAGAGATCGCGAAGGTCTGGGGCGCCGACGCCGAGAGCTACAAGAAAGGGCTTATGCTCACTGAAAAAAGTGTTCCTGCGAATGACCAGGACACAATCACGCTCTCGGTTGAGGCGACCAAACGCGCGATCAAACGCGCCGGGATCGATCCCGTGAAGATCGGCTCGGTGTATATCGGCTCTGAATCGCATCCGTATGCGGTCAAGCCGTCCGGGACTATCGTTGCCGAGGCTATCGGCGCGGTTCCCGAGTGCCATTGCGCAGATTTCGAGTTCGCCTGCAAGGCAGGCAGCGAGGCCATGTTCGTCGCGTACTCGGAAGTATTGGCCGGCACAGTTGAGTACTCGCTCGCGATCGGCGCGGACACGAGCCAGGGTGCGCCCGGCGACGCGCTCGAATATTCCGCCGCGGCGGGCGCGGCAGCGTTCATCTTCGGAAAGGGAAATCCCTGCGCGATTGTGACGCACACGTACTCGTTCATGACCGACACGCCGGATTTCTGGCGGCGCGAGTACCAGCATTATCCCCAGCATGCGGGACGCTATACCGGCGAGCCGGCCTATTTCAAGCATACCCTCGGCGCAGGTCGGGGAATTCTGGAGTTGTCGGGTTTGAAAGCCGATGATATCGACTGGTTCATCGCTCACCAGCCGAATGGCAAGTTTCCCCTTCGCGCCGCTAAAACGCTCGGTTTTCCGAAGGAGAAAATCAAACCCGGCTGGCTGGTTCCGAAGCTGGGCAACACGTATTCCGGGGCAAGTCCGATTGGACTTACTGCGACTCTGGATATCGCAAAGCCCGGGCAGAAAATCATGATGGTGAGTTATGGTTCCGGTTCCGGTTCGGACGCGTTCATTTTCGAGGTCACTGACCGTATCGACGAGATCCGCGATATGGTCGAGCACACTCAGCACCAGCTTGACCACAAGCCGATATATCTTGACTACGGCAATTACGCCAAGTACAGAGGAAAAATTCTAAAATCCACGTAAAACGGAGGCTTATAAACCATGAGAGATGTTGCAGTTGTTGGTATAGGAATGAACAAAATGGGCGAGCTTTGGGATATGGACCTCCGCGACCTTTACGTGGAGGCTGCCCTTCTCGCCATCGATGACGCCGGTGTCGACCATATCGACAGCATGTATGTCGGATGCATGACATCGGGTCTTTTCAACTCCCAGGAACATCTGGGAAGTTTGATGGCTGACTATCTCGGAGTTGCACCGATTCCGGCTACACGTGTCGAGTCGGCATGCGTATCGGGAGGTATCGCGTTCAGGCTGGCTTATATGGAGGTCGCCGGTGGATTCTCCGACATCGTCATGGCGGGCGGCGTCGAGAAAATGACCGATGTCTCCGGCGATGGCGCCACTTTCGCTCTCGCAACCGCATGCGACCAGGAATGGGAGGCCTACAACGGCATTACTTTCCCGGGTCTTTACGCCATGATGGCACGGGCGCACATGCACAAATACGGAACCACCCGTGAACAGCTCGCGATGGTGTCGGTCAAGAACCATAAGAACGGAATGCATAACCCGCGTGCGCAGTATCATCTGACGCCATCGGTTGAGGATGTCATCAACTCGGTTAAAGTTGCCGAGCCGCTGAATATTCTCGACTGCTCGCCGATCACCGACGGCGCCGCCTGCGTTATCCTGACAACGGTCGAGAAAGCGAAGGAACTTGGCAAGCCGATTATTAAAATTATCGGCGCAGGTCAGGCAACAAGCACGATCGCGCTTCACTCACGTGCCGATCTTGCAGCAATCGACGCTGTGGGATTCGCCGCTGATATGGCTTATAAACAGTCAGGATTGAAGCCCGAGAATATCGATTTCGCCGAGGTCCATGACTGTTTCACGATTGCCGAGCTTGTCATTATGGAAGAACTCGGCTTTGTTGAGAGAGGAAAGAGCGGTCCTGCGGTCGAAGCAGGAGAGACGGATCTTGGCGGACGAATACCGATAAATACATCAGGCGGTCTCAAGAGCAAGGGTCATCCAGTTGGAGCGACCGGCACCGCGCAGATTTTCTCACTCGTCGAGCAGCTTCGCGGCGACATGGGCAAATGCCAGGTAGAGGGCGCTAAAGTCGGATTGGCCCAGAACATGGGCGGTTCCGGGGGCAGTAGTGTAGTAGCAATTCTGGAGGCGATGTCATGAGTTTTGAAAGTGTAACCCCAGCAAGATATGCAAGGTTTATCCCGCAGAGATATCGTCTCGAGGCGAATTACTGCCCGAAATGCGATAAATACCACTTCCCGCCAAGGCTGATCTGTCAGTGCGGCAACAGGGAACTGGAAGCGCGGAAACTTCCCGATGAGGGCGAGCTTCTGACATTCACGATCATTCACACACCCGGAAGCCAGTTCCAGGATGAGAAACCGTTCGCGATCGGTATCATCGAACTTGCCCCCGGCGCGAGAATCACCGCACAGATCGCCGATACGCCGTTCGACGAGATCGAAATCGGCATGAAGTTGAAGATTGAATTCCGAAAGATTCAGTCGGTCGGCGAGGGCGGCATACTGGCTTATGGGTATAAAGTAACCAGTATTTAATTCGTACTGTCAGCTTCCTATATGTGCCGACAGCTTCAAGCTGTTGGGTTTTGTTTCGACAGCTTCCAGCTGTCGCAATCGGCATAGAAAATCATGTTCAGGATAGAATCGAAAACCAATACAGGCTCGCAGGACTTCAAAGAGAATTGTGAGCACAACAAAGGCCTGCTGCGGGAACTGAAGGAACGCATGGAAATGGTGAAACTCGGAGGACCCGAACACCATCGAAAGCGTCACCTCGACCGTGGCAAGATGCTCGTCCGCGACCGCATCAGGGGTCTTCTCGATCCCGGCAGTCCGTTCCTTGAGTTTTCCACACTTGCTGCATGGGAACAGTATGACAACCAGGCTCCCGGCGCGGGAGCGGTTACCGGAGTCGGTCGGGTTCATGGCCGGGAAGTTCTGATTGTCGCAAACGACGCGACTGTCAAGGGCGGCACGTATTTCCCGACGACCATCAAGAAGCACATCCGCGCGCAGGAGATCGCGATCGATAATAACCTGCCGTGTGTTTATCTCGTAGACTCCGGCGGTATCTTTCTCCCGCTTCAGACCGGCACGTTTCCCGACAAGGAGCATTTCGGACGAATTTTCTACAATCAGGCAAGGATGTCGCGCGACGGGCTGACTCAGATCGCGGTTGTCATGGGATCGTGCACGGCAGGCGGCGCATACGTGCCCGCGATGGCAGATGAAGTGGTTCAGGTTCGAAAACAGGGCACGATTTTCATCGGCGGACCTCCGTTGGTCGAGGCAGCGACCGGTGAAAAAGTATCGGCTGAGGACCTCGGCGGCGCGGATGTCCACTGCCGTATCTCAGGCGTGAGCGATCATTACGCGATGAACGATGAGCACGCGCTGAAAATCACTCGCAACATAATCGAAGCGTTGGATAGAAAGCATAAATTCGAGCTGGATGTCGCAGAGCCGGAGGACCCGTATTACGATCCCGAGGAACTGTACGGCATCATCCCGAAGACCACGACTAAACAGTATGACATCCGCGAGATTATCGCTCGAATTGTCGACCGGTCGGAATTCCAGGAATTCAAGGAACATTACGCGCCGACTATCGTGACCGGGTTTGCTCGAATCATGGGCTATCCGGTCGGGATTGTCGCGAACAACGGCGTTCTGTTTCCCGAGACATCGCGCAAGGCCGCGCATTTCATCACGCTGTGCGGGATGCGCAAAACGCCGCTTATTTACCTGCAGAACATCACGGGATTTATCGTCGGAAAGCAGTACGAGCACGATGGAATTCCACGCGACGGCGCGAAGATGGTCCATGCGACATCGAACGTGGATGTGCCGAGATTTACCGTGATTGTGGGGGCGTCGAATGGTGCGGGTAACTATGCGATGTGCGGACGGGGATACCTTCCGAGACTGCTCTGGATGTGGCCGAACTCGCGGATAGGTGTCATGGGCGGCGAACAGGCCGCGGGCGTTCTGACGGATGTAAAAAGGAATCAGTACAAAAAAGCTGGTAAGGAGATTGATGAAAAGGCCATCGAGGAGATGCGACGGAAAATCCTCGATGAGTACGAGCATGATTCGAGCGCGTATTATTCCACGTCAAGACTCTGGGATGACGGGATAATCGATCCGCTCGACACAAGAACAGCGCTGGCGCTGGGTATATCCATGAGCCTGAATGCCGATATACCTGATTACAGGAT
The DNA here is from genome assembly GCA_965370205.1 of uncultured bacterium. GTDB lineage: Bacteria > JAJVIF01 > JAJVIF01 > JAPKYR01 > JAPKYR01 > CBDUUJ01. The sequence continues at coordinate 524 of CBDUUJ010000183.1, read as the reverse complement.
GGGCATATTCAGGATGTGATGGAGGTTATTAATGCCGGAGATCGCACAGATTGTTGACGGGGTCCAGAGGAAATGGATCCTGAGGGAATCTCTGAACAAGGGAGAGGAGAAGGATGTCTGGTCGGCGTATGATTTCACGCTGTACCTGGAAAAGGCCGGGCTGGACCTTGATAACATCACGGTAAATCCGATGACACGCGGACGGTTTCTTCAGGAATGCCAGTTTATTCTTGGAAAACCCAAACATACCGTCAGGTTTCTGACCGACCCGGGACATGCTGCTTTTGAGAAAATAACGAAGGACATCAAGGTTCTGGAGTCTATTGGGGATTCCAGGATCGTTAATATTTTCGATTATTTATTCGAGATTCCTGAAGAGGAGGAGCCTGAGCCGGAGACCCAACCGGGATTCCAGGATGGTTTCCCGATGGGATATCCCCCGACATATCCCGGCGCACCCGGCGCTGAAACGGAAGAAGAAGAGGAGGAAGACGCGGGCGATACGATGGACGTGGATGCGTTTT
>CBDUUJ010000182.1:0-6006 GCA_965370205.1 uncultured bacterium | reverse complement strand
ACCCCACCCTTTAGGGTGGGTGGAAGACGCATGGTTTCTGGGATTGCCCACCCTAAAGGGTGGGGTACCGGAGTTTTTTTTCATGCTTTCAATAGTCCCAGCCCGCCTGCAGAATTGAAAAATAATTAATGGGATTGGTCTAACATATCAAATGCGAGAAAAAGGCGCCCTGCGAAGGCGCCTTATAGATATCTGTCCGTTATCTCGTAAACCCCTTATTCACCTTAACGCGCAGCAGCAAATCCCCGCGAACGGGATCAGCCCCCTTGATATTTTTTAAAATGCAAGGGCTTCAAGCATGGAGTTGAAGAAATCCGTCACGGCCTTCCACCAGCCGTATTCTTCAGCCACTGGTGGCTGACCCGGTCCTCCGGCGTCCGGACCGCCGGCATTGCCAGGTCCGTCAACGTCCGGTATGTCATGCGGTACCCGTGGAATTGCCATGCCGTCTTCCCCATTTTCAACATCCTGAGGATTATCAGGCTGGACGATCTGATACCCGTTATGGTCCGGTTGATGGTATTTAATCGCGTCCGCTCTGACTACACTGATTAATGAGGACGTGAAGAAAAAAATGAATATGCTCCCAACAAAGAGAATACACTGCATCTGGGTATTAAAATTTCTATACTTCATTTTGAACCCTCCGATCCCCGTTGCGGAATCTATCCAGAGCCTTTCAGACATGAAAAAAGGCCCCGCGATTTTGATGGCGAAACACGCCAGACCCCGCTATAGGGGGCGAATCAGTCCGCTGGAGCCTACATAATTCTATAGCGTACTATAGTCTTATACCATACTATTTGCCGGCGGTCAAGGGATACAGCCTGTTTTTTTCTCTAAAGCTCGATTCCGCGATGTTTCAGCACGCGTTTGTAAACTTTCACAGTCTCCCTGGCGGCTTCGACCCAATTGTAGTTGAGCGACCTGGCGAGACCGTTACGAACGAAACCGGCGCGGTATTTCGGGTCTGTGAGCATTTTAAGCATTTCTTCGGAGAGTGTGTCCGGGTCGGTTGACGGGACGTACGATACAGCGTCGCCGCCAATCTCATGAAACACCGGCAGATTGCTCGCAATTACAGGGCTGCCGGTCGACATCGCCTCAATCAGCGGCAGACCGAATCCCTCGGCGTCTGAGGGGAAAAGGAAAGCGGTTGCAATTGAATAGAGCGTGGCCAGTTCATTGTCGGAGATATATCCGGGGAACAGGACCTGCTCCTCAAGGCCCAGATCGTTGACCATCTCGATCATTTTATCCTGGTAGCTGTTAGGTTTCCCTGAAAGCACAAGTTTAAGCATGTTCGATTCATCGGAGATCCGCGAGAAGGCATCGATGACCGGCTCGATATTTTTTCTCGGTTCAAAACTTCCGACCATGAGGAAGAACTCAAACGGCGCATGGTACTTGAATCGAATTCTGTTTATTTCGTGAGGGTTGGTCACGCGGTTATAGGATGGATTGACGCCGTGATGTATGACTGTGATTTGGTCGGGATGAATCCCGAGAATGTTGATAAGGTCGTTTTTTGTGGCTCTTGAGACAGCGATGATATGGTCGGCGGTTTTGTAGCTTGCGGGTATAAATTTTGAAAAATATAGACGACTTCCGAGAGGCATTATCTTCGGGTTTTTAAGGACTATCAGATCATGAGCGGTTACGATTTTCGGGATGGAGGTGAAGCGCGGAGCCGAGAAACAGGGCGAATGGATCAGGTCGACCTCCTCCCGGTGCGCAGCCATGACAAGATGATACTGCTCCCACAACAATCTCTCCATTGTGCCTTTGAACTGGCGATGTCCACTCGGCCAGAGGAGACGAAGGTCGATGGTTTCCGGATGCTTCTCCAGGATTCTTGCGAGGTGTTTTGCATAGACGCCGAGACCGGTCTGGTATTTACCGGTCAGAGATTGAGCGTCGAATCCAACAACTAGTGGTCGCATGATATTCGGATGAGATGATACTCTTGAATTAATAAAACGTAAAGGAGAGGGATGGGGGTGTTAACAATGGCCGGCAGGATGCCAGTGTTACGATTAGCAGGGATGCCGGTGATACGGTCAGCAGGATGCAGGCGGGACAGGGTGGAATTAAATTGCGGATTTCGGTATCATTCACGCCTGATTTATACAAGTTTAACCGGAGAGCGGTTTTTAATTTATGACTAAAATCAAAGCCGACGGAAACTACTACGCGGAAATCCGTACGCTGTCTACAGGCGGGACCCTTGCGGTCGAACGTATGCCCAGCATGCAGAGTTTCACACTGGGATTTTTCTTTCCGGTGGGCGCAGCGAATGAGACTGAGAAGAACAGCGGGATCAGTCATTTCATGGAGCACATGGTTTTCAAGGGAAGCCGGAAGCGGAGCGCCAGGGCGATAGTCAAGGCAGTAGAGCGTGTAGGGGGAATTATCAACGCGTCCACAAGTCGCGAGGTCACGTATTATTACGTCCGCATTGCCGCCAGACGTCTGGAACTTGCACTGGATGTGCTGACCGATCTCGTTTTCAATCCCTTGCTGGAGGCGGAAGCGATAGAGCGCGAGAAGGGGGTCATTCTCGAAGAGATCAACATGAACGAGGATGATCCGGGGCAGGCGCTTTATGACAGGTTTCTGATGGCGGTGCATGGAAAAACACCGTTCGGTCGGCCTATCCTGGGCCCCCAGTCAAATATATTTTCATTTACCAGAAAGGATATCGCAGGTTACCACAGTGATTACTACCGCCCGTTGAGTCTGGTGGCGGCGATTGCGGGAGGGATCGATCCCGACCGCGTTCAGAAAATTCTTGAGAAACGACTGGGAGTGTTCCGCCGGAAAGGTCCGGTGAAAAAACGTTCGGTAAAAGCGCCGCGGTTCCGACCGTCCGTGAAGGTATTTTCCAGGGATGTCGAGCAGGCGGCGCTTGTGATCGGGTTCCCGTCGGCGAGTATTAAATCGCAGGAGAGGTACGCATACAGCCTTTTGGACGCCATAGTCGCGGGTGGAATGATGAGCCGCCTGTTCCAGGAGATACGCGAGAAAAGAGGGCTTGTCTACTCAATTGACTCGACGCATCAGCCTTTCAGCAAGGGCGGACTTTTCACAATCGAGGCGGGAATGCGTGAGGAGAATCTGCTCAAGGTTCTGAAATTGACTCTCAGGGAGATTAAAAGGCTTGCGGAATATGGACCGGGGAAACGCGAACTGGCGGATGCAAAACTCTTTCTTCGCGGACATTGGGCACTCGGGCTGGAATCGACATCCGCAAGGATGATCCGCAACGCGATGTCGACGCTTTTCTTCGGGAAACTTCTGAAGCACGAGGATATTGTCGGGAAACTTAAGGCTGTGACGGTGGATGATGTCGCGAAGGCGGCGGCGAGAGCGTTTGAAAACGGCGGTCCGGCTGTCGGAGCGCTGTCGCGATTCGATAACGGTGATAAGATCAAAGAGATGACCGAGAAAATAGAAGCGATCAGAATACGCCAGGGAGAGAATAACACCGGGGGAAATAAAAGCAGGAAAAGAAAAAAAAGGAATCCCCGAAAGTCCTGATAATTCATCCGGTAGCGATGAAATCCACAGGAGGAGAAAATGTCCAAATCAAAAAGCATTTTTGGAATCATCATAATTATTCTTTTTATCGGTGTTGTCTCATGCGCGGCTTCCGCTGATAGTGCATCAGCCGCATCGAATGGAAATGACAGCACATCGACGTTGTCGAACACTGATGACACATCGGACACCGCGATCGAAGAGCTTGTTAAGGGAAACATCGATTTCGCGTTTGGTCTGTACGGATACCTGGCAATGCATAATGACAACCTGTTTTTTTCGCCGTATTCGATATCGACTGCGCTAGCGATGACATACGCCGGAGCTGATGATGACACCAAAGCCGGCATGGCGGAGGCGCTGAATTTCACGCTTGATGATGAAGAGCTTCACAGCGCGTTCAATGCGATCGCGGAGAATCTTGAGATAATCGCCAATAAACCTCTTAATTATCGTGATGGTCAGCCGCTTAAACTGAACGTCGCGAACTCGCTCTGGCTGGAGAAAAGCCTGGAGTTCAATCCCGATTATCTTGAGACGGTTGATCGATATTACAACGCAAAGCTTGATCTTCTTAATTTCATGGGCGATCCGAACGGCAGCAGGAATACTATCAATCGATGGATCGAGGGAGAAACCGAAGGGCGGATACCCGAATTGATTCCTCAGGGCGGGATAACTCCCGATACGATCATGACGCTTGTGAATGCGATATATTTCCTCGCAAGCTGGGATGATCCGTTTGAGGAGGACCTGACGGAGGATGGTCCGTTCACGTTATTCAGTACTGTTGAAGTCATGGTGCCAATGATGACTCAGACCGACTACTTCGGGTACATGAAAGGTGAGAATTACCAGGTGCTGTCAATGCCTTATGTGGGCAGGGATACGTCGATGGTGATCTTTCTTCCCGATGTGGGCAGATATGGAAGGTTTGAATCGGAGATGAGTTCGGAGTTCATATCGGAAGTCATGGATAACATTAACCCCACGGAAGTAAAGGTCACGATGCCGAAATTCGAGTTGAGATCGTCATTCGAACTGGCAGGAGTTCTTTCATCGATGGGAATGGGAAGCGCGTTCAGGGGCGGATTTGAATCGATGCTGAAGGATCCTGCCGGCGGACCGGTGTTTATCAGCAAAGTTTTTCATGAGGCGTTTGTGTCGGTTGATGAGGAAGGCACTGAGGCCGCGGCAGCGACAGCGGTTGTAATGGGTCTGGGAGCGGCGCCCGATCCGCCCGAACCGGTTGATTTTAAACTTGATCGACCGTTCATTTTCATGATAGTCGAGGACAGCACAAATACGATTCTGTTCCTCGGACGATTGCATGATCCGTCGTAAAATTGACTCCAATGAAAGTCCTTTTTCTTGTAAATCCGTATGCGGGTGGGAAGGGGAACCGCGCGGCGGTTGATATCGCGTGTTCCCGGTTCGCCGATGCCGGATGGGATACGACGACAATCAGAACGGAATCCCCCGATCATTCGGCGGAGTTGATTGGATCAGCCCACGAAAATGGTTATGAGCTTCTGGTAGTTGCGGGAGGCGACGGGACTCTTCTCAACACGATCCAGCATCTGCCACTTGGATCGCACGAAAACCCATCGATATTACCGTTTGGAATAATTCCCCTTGGAAGCGGCAACGATTTTTATCGTGGAACCGGCGCACCGCGCGATCCTGCCGGTGCAGCGGAAAATATTATCAACGGAAAACCGGTCCCGATTGATGTCGGACTCTGCGAACCCATAAACGATGACGGCAGTCCCCGCGATGAAAAACCCGTTCGTTTTATAAACACAGCCGGGGTCGGGATGGACTCCCAGACTCTCGCGACCCGCGAGAAAGCGCCGTCATGGCTGTCGGCACGGTACGAGTTTCTTTTCCTTGTCACGCTTATTCGGATGTATCCTCTTGAGGTCACTCTCGAAACCGATGAATGGAACGAGACAGTGGATGCGTTCTGGGTTCTGTGCTGCAACAACAGCCATATCGGCACCGGGATGCAGGTCGCTCCGGACGCGAAAATAAATGACGGGCTTTTCGATGTCCTGATCATTCCGAAGATGCCGAAAATCAAATTCGTGATGAATCTTCCGAAAGTGTTCAGGGGAAAGCATCTTGAGATGAAGGGAGTGGAGATCCGTCGGGCGAGTAATATTGTTCTTAAATGCAAACCCGGTCAGCGCGTTGCGGTCGATGGGGATCTCGAATTTCCTGCGCCCGTGAGAATCCGGAATCTGTCGGGGGCGGTAAGTTTATGGGCGAGTCGGCTGGATTCGTGCGTGTAGCGGGTTTGGGATTGCAACTCTGAAAAATCAGTAGTTTTCTTATGAACCGGAAATATTGTAGCGCGGAAGTCCCGTCGGCTGTTGAAAAAAATCCTGGCATTCCCGGAGTCTCAGATTTTTAACATCAATCAGCTAATATTCCCGCACAAAAATATTTAGCAACTAAAAACCC
>CBDUUJ010000181.1:0-6017 GCA_965370205.1 uncultured bacterium | reverse complement strand
GTTGGACATCACCATAACACAAAAGGGGACAGTGTATGTCCTCGATCATCTCTCAAGCGGGGATCATATCATCAAGGCTTTCTTTTATTCAGATGACGAGGTCTTTCCGATTGGTTCATTCGGGACACCCGATGATTTCGTGTACACTCCGGTCAGGACCGATGGCGGCCTGGTTTACGGCAGGATTGCTGTTCTTACGGTGGACGAATACGGAAACTCCTCGATAACCGTATTCCTTGCACACGAAATACCATAGCGACTGTCCTTTAATCAAATTTCGAACTTAATCCCAGGCCCCCTGCTTCAGCGGGGGGCTTTTTTTATTATTTGAGTGATTTGCCCCAACCGATACATTTACAGATACTGTTAACTTCAACCCGGCAGGTGGCATGCTCATGGCGCTTCCGGCGGCTTGGGCATGTCCTCTGAAAACAACACGCCCAAGGCTCGAAGACTCGCCTTGAGCGTGCCACCCTTGTTTTTTTTATCTCGATTCTTCCCCCCACGATCTTAATTTTTCGATGTAATCCGTCGGCAGATTGAAATGCTCTGCTCCGGCGAGGATCTTTTCGAGGTACCCCTCCCGTGGCGTTCCCTCGGCGCTGTCGGAAGCGATATAAATCAAAGCCTCGATTTTCCCGCTGTCTTCAGTTTCGACGTGGACAAAATCCCTGTAATAAAAATTAGAGTCGATACCCTCGCATTGATCCAGCGTTCGCTCATGATCTTCGCTGATGGACCACAGAATACCGATAACGCAATTGCCGACGTCGGGAACATCATCTCCGTCATCGGGAATAACGCTTGCGACTTCCCTGTTGTTGATGATGAACCGGTAGTTTTTCAGCGTCGCGGTCCCGATGGCGAGTGCTCCGGGGCATCGGAAGTCCATCTGGTCCGGGTTCATATTGGAGCCATAGGCGAAATATGTGCGGTCGGGTTTGTGATTCATGATATGGGAAATATCGCATCTCGTGTAAAAGTGACGGGGATGAAAGAGTCACTATAAGTTGAGACATCCACAAGCTCGAAGACTCGCTTGTGGGCGGCACCGGATTTGCTCCGTTTGGAGACGGCACCGGAATTGCTCCGTTTGGAGACGGCACCGGATTTGCTCCGTTTGGAGACGGCACCCGTAAGCAAGACATTCCCGGTGGCGCCTCCATGCGAGTCTTCGAGCCTGGAGGTGTCCATAAAATCAGTTCCACATTTTTTTCAATTCACGCAACCAATTGCATTAATCGGGAATCATTTCTATAGTTAACCAATTGCCATGTACGACTCATACGACTCAAATACGGAATACGATTCCGACCGGGGCGCAGGCTCCGGCGAGCCGAGCATTCTCAAGCCAGGAGAGATAACTCCCGAAGATCGCAGGCATGCGGCGCTGATCGGATTCATACCGGGATTCCTCATAAGCCTGGTTGTCGCAGGTATCACTTTACTGGTTGTTCTTATACAGCTTGATGAAAAAATTGGAGAATGGACTGAACCCATTATCTGGGGCGGTGCGATTCTGCTGGGTGTCGGTTCATTAATCGGAATGCTCGTGCGGCTTTCCAACCTCAATCTTGAACGCAGTGAAGGATTTCTCCGGGTCGACAACGAGACGGTCGAATACTGGACCAGCAGGGGAATTGTCACGGTCCCGCTGAGTGAAGTCTTCGGGGCGGGTCCGGAAAAGGGCACATTCAGCGAATACCTCAGAATCTGTTTTCTATCCGGTGATGAACGCGGGTTTGCATTTCTGAAGCGGAATTTCAAACGCTACGAGGCGGTCTCAGGTCCCGGAGCGAAGCTGGGATATTACGACGCGGACGGCAACACGATCGCAAGGGAGACGATCGCCCATCATGTCAACATGAGGAGAGATGCGGGACTTCCGGTCGCCGAGCTTCCACCGTACAGGTATGAGGCAATTCAGGCTCATAAACAAAAGCTGCTTTATGGCGAAACCGTTGTGGACGCGATATTCGAGTGCGATGGAGTAACGGTAAATTACCAGCACAAGGATAATCATCATAAATTTCCGGTAAAAGCCGTGGAAAAAATTAAAAGAACAGAGGCTCGTTCCCAGTACGGAAGGACAGCGTACTACCTGACATTGACGCTCGATCCTTCATATGGAGAGGAGAAGCTCAAAATCGACCTGATGCATATGCCGAAGCCGGAGGAGATCGATAAATACTGCCACTGCCTCCCGACCGTGCTCCCGGTGAAGGAAACGAGCGGGTACTGGGAATAGAAACCCGGCATTTCCTCACACATGCCGGGTTTCCAATCTATGCCGTCTGACAGACAAGCCCCCTACCTATTTGTTAAGACCCGAAAAATTCATCTGTAAACACGTTTGGGCTTGATTCATGCTCTATAATATTATATTCTCTTAACAAAGATCGTTTTGCATTAAAAGCGGCAGTCTTTTTTGTTCGAAAAAATCCAAGGAGGTCGAAATGTACATCTATCGTTCAGCGCTGGCATTAATGGTGTTAGCGTTACTTATGCTCATCGGGTGTTCGTCTGGCGGATCATCACCGCTTATTCCGTCAACAACGCCCGATCTCACAACAGGACAACCCGACAGTGGTGGCCCTGGCGCCCAAGGGGTAAACGAAACATCCCAGAAAGCCCTTTGGGGTCTGTGGGATGTCGAGTGCAACATGGAAACCGGCGATCTGGAGGTCAATCCGATCCGGGGAGCCGAGTTCCGGGCAAACGTCAATACTTTTCTCAACAGCGGGCCGAACCTTCAGGTTACCATTCTTGATGAAACCAACGTGATGGTTGACGGCAGTATCGTAGTGGATGTAGGGCTTGTGCATCCCTTCCCCGGGATGTACGAGTACTCGGGCTTCGACGTGTGGGGAATTCTCCTGCACAACGGCAGCACCAGCCTTGATTATAATTCAGACCTGCTCTATGCATCTCCAGGGTCTGAAACGGAAGCGATTCTCTGGAACGCCGACGGATACACCCGCTGGTGGAACAGACCGGAATTCACATCCGGGGGTGTTCTCGGTTATACGCCGGGAGCAGCCGGCAACATGGACGCTCCCGAAGCGACACTTAGCCCTTACAAGGTATTCGGCGACGGTCTTGGCACTAATGATGATTACTCAATATTCCTGGATGACCCGGAAGTAATCGACCGGCGCGGCGCGTTCATCGCGGGAAGCACGAATTGGCGAACATACGATCTGCAGTTTCCATTTGTCGGAAGCGTTCCAATCGTGCGGTTCCAGTATGCAGTCGTCGCAAGCTGGGAGCAGCCCACAAAGGTCGGCGACAATTTCATCGTCTCGGGCGGCGGCGATGATTGGGAATATTTTGACTCCGCGGTCGCCGAGGAGGCTATCTGTCTCTCGGTTGTCGACAATTCAACTCTGTTCTTCGACGGCGCAACGGGCAGCGGAAATGTCACGTTCAACCTCGAAATTTTCGACTGGGGAGCCTTGGATCCCGTTGTAACCATGGCGGATGAAATCGGGTTACTCCAGATCGAGTGCGACCTGTTCACAACACCCTATACATACGATCAGACAACTCTGGCAGGCATGGCGATGCCAGGTGGGGATTTCTCCAGTACATATTCATTCGATCTCACTTGCAATCCTCCAACCGATAACAATCCGGTAGGTGTCTGGATCATTGCCGAGCAGGCTGAGGGAACATATGAAAATGACTTCGGCGCAACCGCTCCCACCGATCCCCTTGCCAGTTTCTACAGAATGTGGGTACCGGTACCGTCTGAAGGTAATACGCCTCCCGTGATTACTTCCGGAGTCGACGGCTATGACCCTTACTGCAACAACTCCGTCATGGATTACACCGTGAGTGCGACCGGCGATATCACCGGCTACATGTGGAGTGTTGTGACAACGGGCACAGCGAAGAACTTCTCCATCGCTGATGATGATGTACTCAGTTTCGACTTTGGCACCGTGCCATTGGCCGGCTACGATATTGACTGCCGCGTGCACAACGGTCCTGCTTTTGCTCAGGCAACTACCATGACCGTTACTGTTCCGGCGAACATCGCGCCGGTTATCGTGAGCGGCGTCACTGGTCCTGCTTCGTCGTTGCCCAGTGATTCCAAAGATTACAATGTGGTCGCGACAGATCTATCCGACCAGGTAGTAATGATTCACGAGGATGACTTCAGCACCGACCTGGGCTGGTATACAGGCGGTGCAGTAAGCAACTGGATGGTTTATGGCAACCAATTGCGCGCTTCCGGCCTGGGCACCAATTACGGCGAGAATGCCTGGGCGTCTTTTATTGACATTGATGTTCCCTCCAATGGCGATACGATCAAGATTAGCTACAATAGCACACTGACCATCGACCCCTTGGAGCAGTATTGCAACTATGATGTTGCCCACTTCTTGGTCAATAAGGACGCAGGTAGCTTCCTGACCGCGGACAATTACGGAACTATCGATCAGCCAGCCTATACTTGTCCTGACGGATGGGGCTACGACTTCCCCAATCAGGATTCAACCTGGATACTCAATGGTTTCGCAGATTCTTCTTTGGGCATCCAGTTCTTAATCGATGGCACCGGTGACGGCATCTGGAACGAGGGCAACTGGGTTATCGACGACCTGGAGATATTCATACAGCCTTCGTGCGGCGCCCTAACTTATATGTGGAGCGTTGTTACGACCGGAAACAGCCCTGTTTATGATATTCCCGATGACGAAACCCTGACCATCGACTGGTCCACGTACGGAGTTGGTACGTGGGATGTCTGCTGCGAGGTTTCAGATGGGTCACTCACCGTCGAGGCCACGATCCTTACCGTGGATGTCGTGGATGACTCCTGCACTAATGGCATGTTCACTACTAATCTCGGTACTGGAACCCACGATCAGCCCTCCGTGCATCGCATGGACATCGCTTTCCTATATGGCGGCAGCCATGCGGGCGAGTGTATTATCAACCAGGATTACTTCACGTCAGGTACTGAATACATCTCGGCCACCGACTACTTCCACTACTTCGATGCCGATACCACCGGAGCAAAAACAACAACCCAGTTGTTCGGCAACAATGGACAGGGTTCCATGTTCGTCTTTGCAGTTGATGAACTTACGCACAACCACATCGGTGGTGCCATGGCAAAGAACGGCGACGACATCTACGTCTGGGATCAGTCCGGCTCATCTATCTTCTACAGCGACGTAAGTCACACTGGAGGTAGATACAACCCCGTCCTGGGCACCACCTGGGATGACACCGGCAACCTCTGGTTCGTTTGCGCCTGCACCAACGGCACTACCCAGGGCTTCCCCGAGGATGACCTCTACCACCTGCGCTGGCTCGAATGGACCGGCTCCAGCTTCTCATTCGACCAGACAAGCGGAAACATGTTGGATATCACGTCAACGATTGGATTCGACATCGGGGCCAGCTCCGACTTCTTCGATCTCGAGTATATCTCTACCTTCAACGAGCTTTGGTTGCTTGAGGGTGGTACTGATGGCAGGGGTGCGGTGCACCGGTACAGCGCTGATGCGTCATCCGGCCCGACGTATATCAGCAGCTTTACGACAATCTTCAGCAGTCCAATCGCCATCACGACTTTCCCTGAAATCGGAGGCTATTCTGACGTCAACTCCTTTGCCACAGGTGCGGACATCACCGTTGACCGCGCGGCTGCAGGTGCTGATGTTTGCCGAATCATCATATTCGCGAACCTTGCCAGTGGCGGATGCGAGATTATGAAATACTCAGCCGGTTCATTTGGAGACACGCAGATTTCTTCTGATCAATACGCTGCGTGCGCAATCAACAACGACAGCAACATAAACACCCACAACCTTACTTTCCTCAACCAGGGCGCCACCAATGTGTTTACAATTTGGCAGCCCCCGGCAGGCTGGTAAGAAACTCAATTTAATAAGCAACTGAATTCAACCCCCCCGCTCCGGCGGGGGCTTTTTTTTTTACCCGGTGGCGCCTCCAGGCAAGTCTTCGAGCTTATACCAATTCCACAAAATAAGTATTTATTC
>CBDUUJ010000180.1:0-6039 GCA_965370205.1 uncultured bacterium | reverse complement strand
CTAACTATACCATAGAGTTACTCAACCATTTTATTTTTGACGAAAGTCGAGCTGACGGTCGCGGCTCTGTTACAGCGGCTCTGATACTATTACTCAGATACAATCGTGAATCATCCCTGGAAAACCAGCACGGATGCGGGGGAACTCATATCAGGAACATAGATTTTTTCCGTATTCGGATTGCACGCAAGGCATCTCGGATCCACCCCACATGACACATCCCATAACTGCGTAAATGTCGCGGCATCGTACACGAGCAGATGACCTCCGGCGCAGGTGATATAAATCGCGCTGCCCATGTGATCGACCCCCTGAACTTCACCGCATCCCACATTTATTGTGGCGAGATAAGTCCAGGTCTCAGTATCCCAGATCTCCAAACCTTCCAGACCGCTCCCGAAATACAGGTGATTATATGCAGGATTGTAGTCCATATCGCTCATGAAAGGCGCTACTGGATCAACGGTCGGGAATTCGGTTATCAGAGTCCATGTCTCGGCGTCCCAGACCTGAATGGATGGATCACTGGTACCGGTACCGACGCAGTAAATAAACAGCCGATGACCTTCATAGTCGGCCTCTACAATCTGCGGGAACCCGGCGGATGGGAAATACTGGAAACCGGTTCCGGGATCGGTGTAGTCGAAAACAATCAATTCATTCTCAATGCTGTCCACAACCACTGCCGTTGATAAATCATGGAAAATCTCACCATCGCCGAGGAACCTCCACATCATGGGACCCAGGGGAAATGTAAACGTATCCACGGGTCCGCCATCGAGATCAAAAACCTCCACCTTGCCCTGTACAACACCAAGAACCTGCGGCGCGATTATTTTTCGGGCATCCACGTTAAGCCCGAACCAGCCACCCATGCCGGTTGCATTAAATGTATCCTCAACCTGCTCATCGTTGTCGATCTTACGTATATGATAATCCAATACAGGAGATGCCTGAGTTGAGTTCACATACGCGTCATCCATCTGGGTATCTATCTTCGCGCACAGTGGCGAATGGAAAACATCCAGGATTTCGGTGATTAATACCGGCTCGGGAACCGCTTCATTGTAAATAAGGATTTCAATCGGTTCATCAAGAGTGTCGATCGCGCCTTCATCGTCAGTCACGCGGAACTGGACATAATAAATTCCGACCTCATCCCAGGCATGATTCGTGTCCGCGCTCTCCTCATCGAAAGTTCCATCGTTATCCCAGTCCCATTCATACGTTACGATATCCCCGCCGTCGGGATCATATGAGCCGTCATCGTAGAAATGGATAAACTCGCCGACAATCTGCGACAATGGAGACGCATCGGCGATCGCGATCGGATCGAAATAATTAACGCCTATGGTCCCGAAATCATATGCAATCAGTGGAAGCAGGCTCAGAGGATTTGTGACATCCTCCGCGGAAACCAGGTACGGGTACAATCCTTCCGGCGCCACGAGACTGTTGGCAACTTCCACCTCAAACCGCACAAAATCAGCCTGTATCGACTCTACATCCATCGTGAGCAATCCGCTGAAAATATCCGGACACTCGATCTGCACATTCGCCAGATCGGCATCATCCTGCCAGTCATACAAATCGACATAAATATTCGCCGATCCTGTGCCGTCCGCATATAATCCCTGTGTCGCGGTTGTTGTGATCTGGTAAGCCTCAGGGCAATTGGCGGTAAATGGGAAATCATCCGGAACATCGATAATCAGGGGATCGCCGGTCAATGTGGGATCGGCTTTCGAGTGATTGGCGTCTATCGCGTAACCGAACAGGAGCGGACCGTCGGGTTTCTTCAGGAGATAATGAGCCGATCTCGGAACCATCGTCTCAAAAACACGCCGCGTCTTGTCGGTCTCGTACGCGATATATCCATTCAGCGACCCCGTCAGGTCGACATCAGGAGCCATTTTGCCTTTGGAGTACTCCCACAATCCGACTCCGACCGATCCGGGAGGGAACTCGACCGGGTTGTAAAGCCTTGTGTAACCGTCGGCGTTCAGAAGCTCTCCATTGCCAAGCGTTCCTCTGGAAACCATAAGATTATTGGCAGGCCACAATTCGCCTGCATTTAAAATAACGATTCCCCGCACATCAAAACCGACCAGATTATTAAGTCCGGGAAATGGATGAGTGAGCATGACATCGAAAGAGAGAATATCATCCGGAAGAATCTCTAAATTTTGCAGTGTCATGCAGTCGGTACATGGTCCGTTCTCCATGAAAGTCCGGACATTGAAATGCGTAGCGGACAGCCGCACGGGAATAAATTCCGCCGTTCCAGCATCCGGATCAATCGACACCATCCCGTACCATAAGTAGCTGTGCGAGAGATTCTGCCGGAAAGGTTCCACGGCAGAAGGATGGCTCATCTCTGGTGTGGTGGGAGATTTCGATCCGGAACACGCCTGAGTGAGAAACATGAGCGAGATTAAAACGAATAATATTCCGATTCTGTTGATTAAATTTAAATCGTAATGCATTTGGTCACTCCTGTTTTTTTTATATGTTGCCTGCATGTATCACTTGAAAAAAACCGGGAATATCAAATTGATAATCAAGGCCGGCATCGTCAAATTTTCTTCAGTCTATAAATTATAACAAAATATGGTTTTAACAATCAACAGGATTTGTAATATCATATAAAATCCTATGTTGAATATGGAAAGAATATCTGCTAGAGTTTTTCTCTGAGGGGTTTAAAAATCATATTATTCGGAGGCCGATCATGTTCAGCACAAAATTCCCGACTGGAACTGTCCTGCTTATTCTCATTGTTCTTTTTCTTACGTTAAGCTGCCAGAGTGGTGAAAAGGACCCGGTTACTCCTTCCGGCGACAATATCAATCCTGTAACCACACAGAACAATCCTGCTCCCACAGGAAACAATAACGTAATGTGGGGATATTGGCATGTCGCGATCGATCCCGCAAGCGGCGATGTTTCGACCATTCCCATGAGAGGCGTTCAATTCTGCGCAAATGTAAACATGTTTCTTGAGCCAAATGGCAATCCCGGACCCAATCTGGGAATCGCACTTGACTTCGCCAACAGCGATATTGATAACAACCTTCTCGCAGTGGACGTGATGCTCAATCACCCGCTGCCATTCGATGAGTACTCCGGATTTGATGTCCGGGGTATTTTCATCCACAACAGTTCCGTAACCGCAAAATCGGATTCAGCCATAAGTTACGGTGTCACGGGCAACGATGATGACGCTGTCCTTCTGAATGCCGACGGATATACCCGCTGGTGGAATCCGAACGAGTTCATGACGCCCGGTGTGCTTGGATACACCCAGGGAGCGCTTGCATCATTTAACAACACACCGACCGCAACACTGAACGGATATATAACTTTCATGGACGGTCTGGGAGTTGAAGAGAGTCTTCACGATTTCATCATCCAGGAGGACAATTATAACAATCGCGGATGGTTCGCCGCCGGGAGTTCAAACACACGGAAATACCTGATCCAGTTCCCTGTCGGACAAGCCCTGGAATACGATTACTGCGTGTTCGCAAGCTGGAATGAGACCGATCCGAAAAATACCGGAGATCCCGATGAATATGAACCCGCAGACTGGGACATCAACTCCAACTGTCCCGAGGCTTTCCTCATCGGATGCGATTCAAGCGAATCGACCGCGTATTACAACAGTCCTTCCGATAACGGCGGAATCCTGAATCTCAAGATCGAGGTCTTCGACTGGCAGGGAGCATTCGGCCAGGGCAGTATCATAAGCGATGAAATCAATGAGATCCGAATCGAGAGCCTCAGCGGCCTGATTAACGAAACCAGTAACACATACATAGTCAGCGGACCGGATATCGAGCTTATCAGCAGCAAGGGCTCTGAAATTTCATCCGTCTATGACGTTGACATCACAAATCTCAACCTGACCGCAAGCGGCGATGAGGACGTGCTTATCTCGGTCCTCAATACCGATCCGGATAATTATTACTCCGGCTACGACGGATTTATCTATCCCGGAGGATCGCTCGCCGCCTACATGTTTGCATCGGTGACCATCGGAACCGGAGCGCCCTGCCCGACCCCGGAAATAACAAGTATCGATCCCGACCACGCCATGCCGAATACCAATATCAACGATGCCCAGATCGATGGTGCGAATTTCGTGCATGGCATAAATTTCGAGGTTAAGCTGGTTTACGGCACAACTGAAATCATCGGCACTGATATCGGCAATACTACAGCGACATCCTTCACAGCCGATTTCGATCTCACAGGCGCTCCGACCGAGGTTTTCGATGTCGTTGTCACAAACGACTGCGGCGCTGTTGGAACAGGAGAAGACCTTTTTACAGTCGCGGCATGTACTACACCTGCTGTCACGGGAATCAGTCCCGACTGCCTGCACGAAGACAGCATCATTGTCGGTATGGAGATAACGGGAACAGACTTCGTTGATGGTCCAACGCTCGCAGTAAAATTGACTGACGGCGTCAACGAGGTTGTTGATATTGATCCTACATGGGTAAACGGTGTACTGCTGACCTGTGATTTCGACCTCGATCCACTGCCACCCGGCAACTACGACGTCGAGGTGACTCAGGGCTGCAACCCGCTTCTCAGCGATACTCTCGTAGGCGGGTTCACCGTTCACAATGACAATACCGGAATTTCTCCTTATGTTGAGGTCGCATATGACTCAACTTTTGATATCCGCGATCACCCGGGAGCAACTGAAGTATTCATAATTGACGATGGTGATACATACTTTACACCGTTCTTCGATTTCGACTACTACGGAATTACATACAATCACTTCAGCATCAAGTCCAACGGAGCGATTGAGCTTGACGAGGATGGCACCGGCACTGAATCATATGTCGGATACAGTTCCGTCGAAGATTGTGGTGATATTTCGCCGTTTATAATTCCATTCGGCGAAGATTTGGATTCCGATGAGGGCAATGACGGTCGGATTCTGTATGAGATCCAGGGAACAACACCGAATCGCACATTGACTGTCATGTGGGATGATGTCGCCTCCTGGTATTCCAGCACCGGCAGTCCCGGTTCACACACTTTCTCCGCTACATTCTATGAGGCGACAGGCGATATCCGGTTCCAGTATGAGGACCCGAACATCTACAACACCGGCAGCTATTGGGGTGATCCACCTATCGCGCTCTGCAATTTCGAGTACCCGCTATACTACAATGAACAGGACGAGCTTTTCTGCGCACTGGGTGACTGGCCGACTACATGCCTGGACTACAAGGCGTACGAGGTTGATCTTCCCGATGCCACTCCGGTACCTCCCCCTGCATGCGATTATGATACAGACTATGTGAATGTTGGCTACGATTCAGATTATGAATGCTCCGGATCTGCCACACTTGTGACCCTTGGAGATGATGAAACTTCCGCGGAAGTTCCCATTGGCTTCACATTCAACTATGCGGGTACCGATTACACGACCGCAGGGATCAATTCCAACGGTGTCCTTTTCCTCGGCAGCTGGGATGAAGATCCTGTCAGCCTGGACTGCGACGAAACGTATTATGATCCTTCCGACTGCATCGTTGCTAATTCCGACGATCTCAATCCTGTGGATGGCGGAGAGATTAAGTACGAGACACGCACAGTCGGTTCCGATCAGGTCTTTATCGTGGAATGGGAAGATGTTCCATCCTTCTACCAAACCGGCTCTGCCAACACCTATCAGATCATCCTGTTTGACGATGCCGATCCCGACTGTGACCGTATCCGTATCCAATGGTCCCAGGTCTATGAACAGGTCGACACGCTGATCCAGTACAACGCCGGTAATTGGGATGTTGAGGTCTGTTTATATGACAATGGCGGACAGCCTGTTCCGGGAGCGATTCTGATTGAAAAGCAGTAAAGTGAAACAACATCAACGAAAACCACAAATGCCCACCATATGGCGGGCATTTGTGTATTGTTGAAAAAATATAAAAAAATAATCCGGTACCCCACCCCTTAGAGGTTGTCTCACAATTCGGAAATACTGTAGCGCGGACGGGGCGGCGCCAGTGGGGG
>CBDUUJ010000179.1:0-6053 GCA_965370205.1 uncultured bacterium | reverse complement strand
CTGTATCAGCGGACTGATCGGGGTCGGGCTGGGGCTTGGTACTGCGGAAATCATCAACGCGACCACGGAGTTCGTGACATCGGTCGAGCTACCGGGTGTGATAATAGCACTCGGGTTCGCTGTAAGTGTCGGTGTGTTTTTCGGATACTACCCCGCCAGACGCGCGGCACTCCTGGACCCGATACAGAGTTTGTATTACGAGTGATGGTTTCAAACAACAACGCCGATGGTACTGCATTCGCGGGAAAGTAGATCATTGCCAGGATTGATTTATATGAAACCCCCGATCTTAAAAAGGTCGGTTTTTTTTATATGTGCCACGATCGCTTGAAGCGAACGCAACAAAAACCCAACAGCTTGAAGCTGTCGGCACTTTCAAATTGAAGCTGTCGGCACTTTCAAATCCGAGACGGTAACCATCCCATTCAATTCCATTGATACTAATACAGGAAACACTATTATTCAGAGGTGCAGCAATGAGAAATCTGATCAGTCTTGTGATATTACTTCTTTTACTGGTGCCGGTGCAGTCCGGTGCGCAGGATCGTTACAAAACCCTTCCCGCCGGTACACAGGTGAACCTTGTGATGCTCGAGGAAATCCACTCCAACCGTAACCGGGAAGGCGACGAGGTGCTGTTCGCTGTTCGGGAAGACGTGACGCTTCTGGGTGAGACTTACCTGGTTGAAGGAACCCCTGTAGTTGGTGTGATCAGCAGAGCACGTCCGGCGAGAAGCTGGGGGCGGGGCGGTTATATCGACGCTGAGATCATCTCGATTGCCCCCGTATACAATCTGCCGATAAACCTTGTCGGCAGCCATGGGGAAAGCGGTGGATCGGATGTCGGGACATCGATTGGAGCGACGATTATTATCGGCGTGAGCGTGGTCGGTGTGCTGGCAGGTGGCGCATTATCCGGGGACACGGCGGTTATTGACGCCGGAACCGAATTGACTGTGTTCACCGGCGAGGGCGGTCAGGTTTTGGATATTCCGCCGGTTCGAATGCGGCAGGAAGTGGTTGAATGGTATGAATCCAAAGTGAAGGCAACCTTTCTTAATTACACATGGGACGACAATCCTACGGTGGCTGACGCCATGATGTCCCTTGGGTACGAAGTGGATTCGTCATCGATACGTGTTGAAGAAAAAGAAGATTACGTATGGTTTATCGATGTCCAGATTCATGGTGGAGAGAGGGCGGAATTTACCCTGCAGCCTTGGGAAGAACCGTACATAGGGAAATGGATTACACTTGAACCGTACAATTATAATGCGCACCGGATCATGGACGCGGTCAGCGGACCTGATAAAGATGATGAGGATATCCTGAGAGATATTTTCTGATAAAACGGTCGGGTGGGGCTTGTGTCGGTTCCTGCCGGAAGCAAGTGACACAGGATTAATCCTGTGACGACAACTCCAGGTCCACCTGTTCGAAGCGGCCGGGACGGACCTGCACGATGGTTTCCTTGCCGATCGGTGCGCCGCTTGCGCCCAGACAGATTAGTGAATATCTTCCAGGCAGAAGGTCCTTGAGCGTGTAATGACCTGCCAGAGTGCATCTCTCCTGCGCTGCCAGTTTACTCTCGGAATCGAATGCCTGGACCGTTCCATATGGCAGAGGTCGCCCGTCGAGATATACGGTTCCCGCAATTGACCCGGGAAATCCCTCCGGATTGATAAATGAGTGTTCCCCCGATGAATCGGATTGATCGCCGTTGCCGGGGTTGCTTCCGGGTGATGGCTCCGGGCATCCGCACATCGTAAATACCGGCAGTAGAAAGATAATGATTATGTAAATCGATTTCAGTTTCAATCTGTTTCGTTTCATTTCTTATGGTCTCCCGGAGCTGTTTTACAGATTCTGCGAGAAGCGCCGGCAAATTATAGCATTCATGTTTGGAATTACTAAATCTCATTCAGGTCGGTAAACCGGAGGCAGGCGACAGTATGCGATACTAATACCGGATGCTCCAGTAGAGGATTAACGGATACTGTAGTGAGGATTAGATGATAGATACTGTAGTTGAGGATTAATGGATACTGCAGTAGAGGATTAAATGGTAGATACAAGTCAAAAGCTGCTCTCCGATGTGGGGGAATTCCCGCGTAAACGGGACGCATCCATATCGAAACGTGTCTATGAAATTCTGGAAATTGCTATCAAAGGCGATACTGCAAGCAATGCCTGTGATGCTTTCATAACGGTGCTGATTCTTCTGAATGTTGCAGCAATGATACTGGAAACAATGCATTCGGTGGGCAGGCAGTATGAGCATTTCTTTGTAATTTTTGAATTCATATCCGTGTTTGTTTTTACGGTGGAGTATGTGCTGAGAGTGTGGGTTTCGACGGAGAATCCGGCTTGTAAACATCCCGTAAAGGGACGTCTCAAATACATTTTCAGTCCTCTTGCACTGGTTGATCTTCTCGCGTTTCTTCCTTTTTACCTGACCGCCTTTATGATAGATTTTCGATTCCTGAGGATGCTGAGGCTTCTCCGGATCGCGCGTGTGGCGAAACTCGGCAGGTATTCAGTAGCATTGCAGACCCTTGGGCGGATAGTTGTGAAAAAGAAAGAGGAACTGATATCAGTAACAACCATAATGTTAATCCTGGTCCTCATTGCCGCATCGCTTGTATATTATGCTGAAAAAGAAGCCCAGCCAGAGGCGTTCTCAAATATTCCGGCTGCCATGTGGTGGAGTGTCGCTGCGCTTGCGACCATTGGTTACGGTGATATCTGTCCGGTTACAAGTCTCGGCAAGTTCCTTGCTGCAATAGTTTCAATTTTAGGGGTTGGCATGTATGCGCTGCCCACTGCGATTCTGGGAGCCGGATTTATCGAGGAAATTCAGATCAGGAAAAAAGGATCGCTGGTGTGTCCGTCCTGTGGGCATAGTTTTGATGGCCATGTTTCGGGTAAATCCAATCATTCCAATTTCGAGTAATGCTTCTCCCGAATTGACCCGCACAGTTGTTTTTCAGTAAGTAGCCCGGGATCCCATTTCCATCAGGATATGATTGCATATTGCTACGATAATGCGGATGGAAATGGGATCCCGGGTTACTGAATAGCTGGTATAATCCATTCCATGAGACAAGAAAAAGTTCTGGAGCTGTCGTACTTTCAGATGTCGCGGATACTTCTGTCGGCGGTCGAGCTTGATATTTTTCCGCTGCTTCACGAACCGGCGGACGCATTGTTTGTGGCCGGGGAGAGAGGTCTTGATCCCGATACGACCGGGCGCCTTCTTAACGCGCTTGTGGCGATGAAAATTCTGGTCCTGGATGATGATAAGTATGTGATTCCCGATGAGCTGAAAGAGGCGTTCGGTGACGGGCCGCGCTCGATTATTCCGATGCTCAGGCACAGGGCGCGGTTGTGGACGGTGTGGTCATCGCTTACCGAGATCGTCAGGACCGGGAAAAATTACTATGAGCTTCATGAGTCGCATTCAGATCATTTCGAGAACCTTCCGAATTTCATCCGCGCGATGGCTGTGAGCGGGAGGAAGAGCGCGAGTGAAACTGTCGCGCTGTTGGATCTTGAGGGAGTTGAAAGCGTTCTGGATATTGGCGGCGGACCCGCGATATATGCGTCTGAATTCTGCAGGATTCTTCCCGACGCGATCGTGTGTATTCTTGATTTTCCGAGTGTCGGCGATGTGGCGAATGAGTTTCTTGAGGACCCGTCCCATAAAGAGCGTGTAAGTTTTGTCGAGGGGAATGTTCTTGATATTGAGGATTCGAAGGTGATTGGAGAAGATGACTCTGGAAAGTACGACCTTATTTTCATGAGCAATTTAATCCACTCGTTTTCTCCGGATGATGTTCGTAAATTAATAAAACGCTGTGTGAGATGGTGCAGACCCGGCGGGAGAATTGCGATCAAGGATTTCTTTCTGGATGACACGCGCACAAGTCCGGATCGTGCCGCGATGTTCGATATCAACATGCTGACCGCAACCCGTGACGGAAGGAGCTACACATGGTCGGAAGTCGAAATGCGGCTTACGGAAATAAAAGATAAAAATGGTAATCCGCTTGTGAATGATATATCCCGGATACAATTAAGCGACGGTTACAGCGGAATTATTGTGGCGGATATGAGATAAATAAAAACCGATTTCAATGTCTGAAAAATACACTGAATCCGATCTCGAATGTAAACTTAAAATCCGACTGCTTCAGCCGGAGGATTCGATTCGCGAGCTTACAGGTCTTCTCAATCGCGCTTATAAACAGCTTTCCGATATGGGGCTGAAATATGTCGCGACGTGGCAGGGGGATGATATTACTCTGAAGCGAATAAAGAATGCCGAGTGTTACGTCGGGTTAATCGATGAAAAACTGGTCGCGACGATTCTTTTTCGTCAGAAGGATCAATGCAAAGGCGCGTCGTGGTATTTACGTGAGGATGTTGCGAATTTCAGCCAGTTCGCGGTCGAGCCGGAAATGCAGGGGAGGGGGATCGGAACCCTGATGGTCAGGCATGTTGAGAATCGCGCGAGAGAGACGGGAGCAGGGGAACTTGCGCTGGATACGTCGGAGTCGGCGACACATCTTATCGATTGGTATAAGCGTATGGGGTACAGGTTCGCGGAGTATGTCGATTGGGAGATGACGAATTATCGTAGTGTGATTCTCAGTAAAAGATTGTAATTAGCAGGGAGAGTCACCGTAAGTTCAGGCACCCACAAGCTCGAAGACTCGCTTGTGGGCGACACTGGGTCTTATTTATAAGTACCGCAATACCAATCTGAATTGTAAATTATCAATTCTCCGACATCGGTTCGTGTGCTTTGCGACCGTAGACTTTTTCGTAAGCCCTGCACGCCGGGCAAATTCCGCGCTCGATAAATTTCACAAACCAGAAGGCGAATCCGCGCTGGTTTATCCGGGCGTTTTTACAGACCGGGCATTCGAGGCATTGTTTTGCCAGTTCGCGATCTTTTTCAGTGATTTCGTTTTTGGCTGTCATGTTGGAATTTTTTTCTAACCCCTCCCTTACGGTCGGGGCTCTGTGATGAATTCTGTGATGGGTTCTATAATTAATTGCGTTGATGTTACCTGTCCTTATAGACTTTTTCCAGTATGAAATCCTGCCATCTGTCGGGCATTGTTGAAAGCCACCATGTTATAAATGCAAGTCCCGGCGGGAATGATATCAATCCACGATTTCTCTCAAGCCCTTTTCTGATAGCCTTTACGGAATAATCCATTGAAACGAAAAACGGTATTTCGTCTTTGTATGGTTCCGTGATCCTGGTCAGTATCCATCCGGGGCAGATAACCGACACTTCGATCCCGTCCTTTTTAAGGCGGGTTCGAAGCCCTTTTCCATAGGCTTTTACAGCCGCTTTACTTGCCGAGTATGCGGGCGAGTCCGGCATCCCGATATACCCCGCGAGAGAGGAAATAATTCCGATCTGACCCCGTCGGCGCTCTCTCATTCTCTCGATAACAGGAAGAACTGTGTTGATTACGCCCAGAACATTTACATTGAATAAAAGTCTTATGCTATCTTCGATATTCATTTCCTCCGACACGCCGATCCCGGCGTTTGCGATCACAAGGTCGAGAGGAGTTCTGTCATCGATATCCTGGATCCATTCTTTCATCCTGTCGGCATCGGTGACATCGATAACTTCCGCGTTGACATCCGCGCCCTTTTCCCTGACCAGTGCGGCGACTTCATCGACACGGGTTCTGTCGCGTCCGCTGAATGAGATTGTAATTTCCGGGGCGGCGCAGGACAGGCACAGCGCTTTTCCGATCCCGCTCGATCCCCCGGTAATTAATATCGATTTCGGATTTTTCATCTGTTGCTCACTTATGCCGGCGGCAATTTTATATCACTTTCCGGTTCGATTCAAATATCCCTTATCCCTTAAGATACGGGGACAGGCACTCGTTTTTGGCTTGCAGGAATTGTCGGGATTGGAATGGCAGCAGAAGCCAAAAACGTGTGCCAGTCCCCTTCCCAGCAGTCGCCTTCCCAGCAGTCGCCTTCCCAGCAGTCGCCTTCCCAGCAGTCGCCTTCCCAGC
>CBDUUJ010000178.1:0-6201 GCA_965370205.1 uncultured bacterium | reverse complement strand
CAACGGAGACCGCACAGGCATCTTTCATAAAACCACCTTCGTTCTTCCCGGTCCAAGCGTTGATGTACCAGATCGCCGCTTCCATCCATGCGATAACCACCGCTTCCTGTGGTTGCTGGCCGCCACTATATGATAAATCCCAGTTATCCGTAATCGGGGGAAGACTGCCTGGATTATTAAGATAATAACTGAACTTGTCGGCAAAGTCTTCAGTCCACGCATACGAAATGGGTTCTCCTTTGAAACCGCATACTGCTGTAATGCTTGTCGTGCCTGAGCCTACAATACATTCCCAATCGTCATATCCTTCCATAACGCCCCGAGCCTGACCATTAACATAATACTGGCCGATGTGAAGCGCGTTGCATCCGTAAAGAACTATCCATTCGGTATCGGAGCCGGGAGGACATGAGTCTGCAATCTCATATGGAGTTATGCTTAGGGCCGCACTGGCTGGTGCGCCGGGTTGGGTCGGCCAATGACTAAACACGAATTGGTATAAATCGCGAATATTAGTACAACCTAAAGAAGGAGGCTGTTGATTAATGGGTCCGCCGTGAGCAAAGAAGAAAGCGATATCGGGCCAGCTTTGTACTGGCAAAAAAGCATCTTTTTCGCCCACTTTGGCCTTAATAACCTCCTGGCCTATCTCCAGGACGTTGTCTTTATAATTCTGTTGCCCATCCACTCCGTTGTAATTGTTCCACGCGAAATAACCTCTTAGGTTGCCTCCGTAATGAAATGAACTCACAAGCCATGACCATCTGGACTGCGTCAAAAAGTTATTGCCTGAGGGCGGGTCATTTGCAACCAGACGTGAATAATCATGAACATTATCATTATTTGACACATGCAGAATAGGCGTTCCAAATGTTACAATTCCCTGTGATGAGGGTTGCGTATCGCTTAGTTGAATATTAGGAGGAGAACCAGTAATCGAGGGATGATAAACGTGGTTACCACGTCCATAAACATGCAAGTCCAAGTTGGGGTCTATTATTCCCTCTTCATCAAAATCAGCCAATATCTCATCGTGATCCGGGTCACTGGGATCTAACTCGTATAATTCAACTTGTATAGACCCATTTGATGGTCCATCATAAGGAGCTGATACTGTTACCAGGATATAATGACCCAATAATTGTCCTTCAACACAAGCATATAACTGAACTTCGCTGTTGACACCGCTCTGTCTGGAAACCACAAAACCGTCTCCTGGAGCCTGATCCTCGCTTCTCCGATCGGGCGCAACAGTGTTGTCGTCATTCGCTGTATAATCCCAATGATATTCGTCAGACCAATTGTAGCCGGGACCCGACATGGGACCAGGATCCGGATATCTATTTTCCCTGAACATCAAACCAAGAACTTCGGGATCATCATACACCATGCAATCGCCCCAGAAGGGTGCACCGCAGCGGATTAGTTTCGCGCGGACGTGGAACTCCGGATCGCTGATCGCCTCAAGTTTGAAATCCACGCCGACCCAGTCCTCATCCTCATGGATTAATGAATCATAGTCGCTGTTGGAGTATTGATAGCCTGGTTCGCAGTGGGGGCCGTACTCGACCCAGTCCTGAAGGTTGTCATCCCACTTCAGGACGTACCACAGAAAATGCGGTTCAACGAGTTCATACGCGTCGGAAGGGCCGACAATATTCGCCTCGAACTCGACCGAATTGCCAGCCTGCACATGTCCTCCGCATTCAATATCAGGCACTTCAACCGTAACCTCGACCTCATACTCCTCAAGCGCAAGATCATCGGTTCTTCGCCAGTTGTTGATTTCGTCCCTCACGCGAAGGCGGCAGCTTGAATAGTCATGGAACCACGCGCAGTCGACCGGGATCACCCAGGCGGAGTATTCGCCCGTCTTAAGGCCGTCGGTTGGAAGGTAGCAGTCCGGGTTGAACTCATCCTCCGGGCAGCCCGGCTCCCAGAAAAGCCCCCCAGCGCCGATCTCCGGCCACATATCGTCGGACAGTTCGTCTGCCGCATACGGTTCGATGTCCACATAGAACATATGGAGCTCCTCATCGTCGAGGAAATACCGCTGCCCGCCCTCTTCGTAATCGACAGAAATTTCCGGACATATCCATCGTCCCTCGTCAGTGACCGCATCCTGAGCTTTTACAACAAGGCAAAGCCCGCCGGGATTGCTAACAAGCCAGTCGTCGATCCAATCACCAAGCCTTTGGTCGTAATAGGCTTGCAGATCGGACGAGCCGTTGGCTGCATAGGCCGCGCCAAAGCCGGTCAGTTCGCCGGTCAGTTCAGGAATCAGAACGTCCCCCACATACTGATTGATCTCTTCAGCGGGGACGAACTTCACCTCATCGAAAACCGGCGGCTCGTGGTCTACGTAAATCCAGTCCAGGTCAATATTCCAACCCTTGGACTCATATCCGGGCGGGTCATATGGGTTCGCGCCGCAGTTATTGCAGTCAACGGTGAGCTCCCACATGTACTCACACGTTTCGAGGCAGTAGCCGAAATCCCGATAATATTTCTGCCAGACCCCGCTCGGGTACCCGATTCCGGAATATTGGGAACCTCCGCTATGCCACTGGGTGTCATATGGCTCCAACCAGTTCGCCGGATCGGCCCAATCCAGGTGTCCTTCCCGTACACAGTTATACCTGACAACAGTGTAGTTAAAGCAGTCGCTCCACGGTTCAACCACCCAGGGATACCACCCCTCCACGTTTAAGGCCTGTCGATTCTCACGCCCTCCGGAAGCAAGATGCTCCCGGTCAACAACCCAGTCCTGGGAGGGAACGCATTCCCAGTCCGTCACGTACCCTTTGTCGCAATTCGAGGATTGAGCATGGCGTCCGCCCGGTTCATCAGACTGCTGGAATAAATATCCGCGGATTTCCCCCAGAGAGGAATTAAAGCTGAGAGACGGGGAAAAGCCATTCAAGGCAAGTTGACCGATATCTTCAAAGAAAACAGGGGTATTAAGCTCAATGATGACTTTATTATCGAATGATATCTCAAAATTCTTCAGGGCACTGGGGAAATTGCTTGCCGACCAGAGTGAAGATTGAATCAACTGGGAACCGGGCAATGGTCTGCTGAACGAAACATACAGTTTCCCGTCATCTTCACCGATACCGATCTGCATATCGGGAGGATTATCCACAACCTCAAACCTGAAAGTATCGGCGGCGAAACCGACACCGGAACTGGCAACCATGTGAAGATTGTGAATTCCGATATCAAGACCGGATAATTGCGCCGTAAGAGTATTTCCCTGAAAGCCGGAGTTAATCGGTTTTCCATCCAGATAGAGGAATGTATCGCCATTGAAAATATCGGCATTTTCTCCATACAGGGATGCCGAGAATGTCAACTCACTCAGGGTTGTCGCAGGGATAAACCCCCATCCTTCTTCGATCAGGTCCGCCGGTTGGGTAATTTCCCAGGCGAGCGGGGGATCAACAAGCTCAGCGGAGCCGAAACATCCGTCCCTGTCTGATGTCGGAGATTGTGTCGATTCCTCTGTAAAAGGCGTCGTGACAGGGCTTCCACCTCCCCCGGAGCAACCACATAAAAAGAGCATACCGATACACGAAAAAATTATCAAGCGACCAAATCGTGAAAAAATCATCCGCCCCCCTCCCATTCAACCAATTATAGATATATCTAAGTATATAAAAGACAAACGGATGCGTGTCAAGGGCGAATTGGAGGAAAAAGAACAGAAAAGGTGATTTCTTGTCGAGCGCCAACAGGTGAGTTGGACTAAAAGCCTGCGCTGCATTAATTATACAACCGAATCGTTGAAGAGAACATCCTATCTATCACAGGTTTAGACCCGCACGTTGGCTCGTGCTATAATTCACGACCCTGTGATAAGGAGAACATTATGAAAATTATGCACCTGTTTGCCGCAGTAGTTTTACTTGCATCGCTAATAGCATTTGCGCCGACCGCGTTTGCCGACGAGAGGATCGTCGACTGGTCGAGCGAGCAGATTTCTGACGCGTTCGATGAGGTCGCGCGGAACTACGGCGCGGTCGAGTACGCGGTATACACGTTCATGGTCGAATTCGGTCGCGCTCCCGATAGTCTCGGTGAACTGCTGGAGACCCGGCATCTGAATGTGCTGATGCTGAATCCGTATACCAGCGGTGAAGTGAAATCGCTTAGCCCTGAGGATTACCCGGATGGCGACCTCGCAGGGAATATACTGGTCACGAATAACCTCAACGAGGGGCGTGAAGTGCGGATCGAGGCATGGTTCCTTCGCGTGGAAGATGGGGATACGGTGATGATCCGATCCATGGTGAAGCGGATTACGCTCTACCAGTCGGAAATCGACTACAATTATTTCTTCGATAACGACCTTCCCCGCGACGAGCAGTTGGTCGCGATCTACTGCAGGCAGGCGATCGACGCGATCGAGAGTTTCATGCAGCGGAATCCCGAGAGTCCGCTGGATTTTTTCGACATGTACGAGAACGGCGATGTGAACGTGCAATACTACAACCCGATGACCGACATATGTGCGGTTTCTAGAGACGATCTGTCGCCGGGCGACTTTTTCTATGAGAAGATCGGCGAGGATGGCTACACGCTGATCGGATGGGGTCGTGAGGCGCCTGTGTTTTTCGCAACAACGGATGAAGAGGTCGAGAAAGCGTTTTATGCGCGATGGGGGGATGAGTTGTCGGATGGTGCGGAAGAAGAGGAGCAGGTGTATTTTTAAAATTGAGGTTTAATCCATGACAGTGACGAGCAACGAGAAAAAGACCAGAGACGCTGATGAAATCCGCCCGGATAAGAGGCCGTACAAACCCGCGACGCCGGTACGGATCGTGACCGCAACAAGCCTGTTCGACGGCCACGACGCGGCGATCAATGTCATGCGCCGGATCATCCAGGCGACCGGCTGCGAGGTGATCCATCTCGGGCACAACCGGTCGGTGGCGGAGATTGTCGATGCTGCTATCGATGAGGACGCGAAAGCGATCGCGATTTCCAGCTATCAGGGCGGACATCTGGAATTTTTCAAATATATGTACGATCTTCTGAAGGAACGCGACGCCGGCCATATTTCAATCTACGGCGGCGGCGGCGGCGTGATTGTCCCGAGGGAGATCGATGAGCTGCACGAGTATGGCATAAAGCGGATTTTTTCACCCGATGACGGTCGCAGGATGGGCTTGCAGGGAATGATCAACTCGATGATCGAGGAGTGCGACCGGAACATCTGGGAGATCGATGATCGTCCGGTTGAGAAGGTTACAGAAAATCTCGATGTCAAATATCCTGTGAATATCGCGCGCGCGATCACGTGGCTCGAATGCGCATCGGACGCTCCCGATCAGGCGGAGAAAATCAGGGAAGCTGTCGATGCACGATTATCGGACAGCCCAAAAGTAATTCCAATACTTGGAGTGACCGGCACAGGCGGATCGGGAAAATCGTCTCTGTGCGATGAAATTGTACGGAGATTCCTGAACGACAATCCCGAATCAAAGATCGGGATCATCTCAATCGATCCCACGCGTAAACGCACCGGCGGCGCGTTACTCGGCGACCGCATACGCATGAACGCGGCGGTCGGCGACCATGTCTACATGCGCTCGCTCGCCACACGCGGCAGCGTGACCGAGATAGCCGAATGCCTTCCCGACGCTATCGATGTTCTCAGGGCGGCGGGATTCGATTTCATCCTGATCGAGACCTCCGGAATCGGCCAGGGAGATATCGCGATAACCGAGTTCTCGGATGTCTCCCTCTACGCGATGACTCCGGAATATGGCGCGGCGAGTCAGCTTGAAAAAATCGACATGATCGATTATGCGGATTTCATAGCATTGAATAAATACGAGCATCCCGGCGGAAAGGACGCTCTCAGGGATGTCCGCAAGCAGTATCGTCGCAATCACGAATTGTTCAGCGGTCCGGGTGACGACCACCTTCCGGTGATTCCCACAATCGCCAATCAGTTCAACGATCCGGGTGTCAATCTGCTTTACCTCCGCATTATGGATTTATTTAACGAAAAGCTGGATATCAGCCTTTCATCTGTATTGACCCGCCCGACAATGGCGGAGGTCGAGGAAGCGAAACGCACCGGGATCATCCCGCCGGAGCGCATCCAGTATCTTGCCGATGTCGCGAGAACGGTCCGCGATTATCATAAATGGGCTGAGGAGCAGGCGGGATATGTGTCGGCGATCTACCAGG
>CBDUUJ010000177.1:0-6220 GCA_965370205.1 uncultured bacterium | reverse complement strand
GTCTTCGAGCTTGTAGGTGTCTCATCTTATGGTGACTCTCTCTACAAAACAAAAAAATCCCGGGTGCCGCCTACAAGCGAGTCTTCGAGCTTGTAGGTGTCTCATCTTATGGTAACTTTCCGTAAAAACATCACTTTCAAATCCCCCCAAGAGCATCGACAAGCAGATCAACCTGCTCGACCGTATTTTCATTCCCTAAACCAAACAACATCAAATCTTCCGATTCACCCCATCGCTCAAGCGGAAGTCCCCCGATAATTCCCTCCTCCTTTAACGCCTCATTCACATCGACAGCCGGAACCGGACACTTCACCGCAAACTCATGAAAATGCGGGACATCCGGATGCACAAGCTCGAATTTCGTCTTGTCCGCGATGCCCTTTTTCGCGTACTGGGTCAGCCCCATGATTTTTCGGGCGAGATTCGGAAGTCCAATTTTCCCGTAATACGCGAGATACACAGCCGCAGCGAGCGCGCATAATGCCTGACCGGTGCAGATATTCGATGTCGCGCGCTGCCGTGCCGTATGCTGCTCCCGACCCTGCAGCGTGAGCACGTAACCCGGACGTCCGTCGACATCCACGGTCTTTCCGCTCAGACGGCCCGGAATTCTCCGAATCAGTTTCCCTCTCGCGGCGAAAATCCCGAGATGCGGACCGCCGTAGCTCATCGGCATTCCAAGTGGCTGTCCCTCGGCGATCGCGATATCGAATCCAAGCTCGCCCGGAGGTTTCAGAGCCGCGCACGCGACCGCGTTCGTGACCGCGACAGCAAGCGTTTTGTATTCATGGATCGTCTCGATCAGTTTCGGCAGCCCGTCCGGAGTAAGGTCCTCGATAACCCCATGATACGTGGGGTACTGAATGAAAACCGCCGCGACATTTTCGTCCATCGAATCCCTGAGGACATCGTGATCGATTCGCCCGTCAGGTTTCACCGGAATATCGATCCATTCCATTTCCAGACCGTTGTTGTACGTTTTCATCACGTCGCGGATTTCCGGATGCAGTGTCCCGGCCACAAGGATTTTATTCCGCTTCCCACGGTAATTATCCCTTGATACAACGAGCGCATCCGCCGACGCGGACCCGGCATCGTATGATGACGCGTTCGAGACCTCCATGCCGAGAAGCTGCGAGACCATTGTCTGGTACTCATAAATCGACTGCAGCAGTCCCTGGCTGATCTCCGCCTGATAGGGAGTGTAGGACGTGATGAATTCCGAGCGTCCGAGGATTTCCCCGATGATCGCGGGACGGTACATCCTCATCGGTCCGCCGCCGATGAAACAGGTTTCCCCCGACAGCGGCATGTTCTGCTCGGCTAACGTGAAAAGCTCGGTAAAAACTTCCTGCTCGGATGCGGGCGGCGGCATCTCGTCCGGTTTTGCAATCCGGATTTTCTCAGGAATGCTCCGGAATAAATCCTCAATTTTTTCAAGACCGATCTCTTTCAGCATCTCACTGATATCGGCGTCGGTATGCGGCGTAAACGGCATGACAAACTCCTCCCGCAATGTTTCGCGGGTCATGGAAATGAGATGGGTATTGTAGCACCATCAAATACACCATGCATCTTCAGTGTAAAAAATGCAGGATACAATCCATTGATTTCGGTATAATGAGATTTATCGACAAATTAGATATTGGAGCACAATTTCGATGGCTGATAAAAAACAACTGGAACGTCTGAAGAAAAGCGTAACAGAATGGAACGAATGGAGAAAACGGTATCCTCATATCAAACCGGACCTCAGAGAAGCGGACCTCTTTAGAGCGAACCTTATCGGAGCGGACCTCGATGGAGCGCACCTCGATGAAGCGAACCTCATTAGAGCGGACCTCAGTGGAGCGGACCTCAGTGGAGCGGACCTCAGAAGAGCAAACCTCAGTGGAGCGAACCTCAGAGGAGCGGACCTCAGTGGGGCGGACCTCAGAGAAGCAGTCCTCAGTGGAGCGAACCTCAGAGTAGCGGACCTCAGTGTAGCGGACCTCTGTGGAGCACATCTTAGTGGAGCGGACTTCAGCGAAGCCCTCGTTGGGTTCACTTCGTTCGGCGATGTTGACCTGAGTGATGTCAAAGGGCTGGACACTGTGAAACATTTTTTGCCTTCGACAATCGGCATTGATACTATCTACAGGTCAAAAGGGAAAATCCCCGATTCTTTCCTTCGGAGATGTGGTGTTCCGAATGATTTAATAGAATATATACCCTCTCTGGTTAGTGCTCCCTTTTCATATTATTCCTGTTTCATCAGTTACAGCCATAAGGACGAACGCTTCTGCAAACGCCTTTACAACGACCTTTTGGGAGCAGGCGTTCGAACCTGGTTTTTTCCTGAGGACGCCACAATGGGAGAAACTATCTGGGGAGAAATAGATCGCGCTATTAAAATCTATGACAAGCTGGTAGTAGTCTGCTCTAAAGAATCCCTTAACAGCGTGCCAGTCCTCCGTGAGATCGAACGGGGTCTTCAGAGGGAGGATGATGATAGGAAAGATGATGATGATGATGATGATAAGAAGAAAAATGTCCTGTTTCCAATAACAATCGATAGCTACATTTTCGAGGAATGGGAATACGAAAGAAAGGCTGACGTTCTTAATAAAGTCGTCGGGGATTTCAAAGGCTGGTCCCGAAACGCAAAAATGTATGAAAAGGAATTCCAAAGGATGTTGAAAGCTTTACAGGGAAAAAGTTAATCCAAAAAATCAGCCACTCGTAACGCTGGCATCCCTGCCGGCTGTATCGCTGGCATCCCTGCCGGCTGTAACGCTGGCATCCCTGCCGGCTGTATCGCTGGCATCCCTGCCGGCTGTATCGCTGGCATCCCTGCCGGCAATTGACGATTCCACCTCATAATGATATTGTTTCCTTCCATTTGAAAAAATTTATCTATACGAGTCCAAGGAGAGATTTACAGTGACCGATCAGGAAAAAACCGAAGAAGTTGCAGAGGGTCAATACCTGGACGAGGGAATCGAACCCCTGAGCACCGAATTCTTCTCAATGTTCACACAGAGAAAAAACTTCGAATTCTACGAGCTGTTTTTTGACGTTGGTGTAAGCATTTTCGAAGACGGGAGGCACAAATTCAAAAGGCCGATTTTCAGGGAAGTGGTCCAGGACCTGATAAAAGCATGGTGCAGCAGACTGGTCACCAGGGATGAGTTCAGGGAGTACATCGGAGGGCTTGGAACCGGCAAGATGACCAGGTACAAGCTGGAATCGATTCTCGCCAAACGTGAACGCGAAGCAAAAAAAGGCTGATGTATTTCTTATTTCCTATTGATAAACATTTGCCATTTCTGTAGTATGACGTGGTTACACATTTTGTCCCCGATTGAAGGGACCGGAATATGCAAAATACTTTATCTCTTATCAGAGGTTTCATCGGTGAAATAGGTGGTCGGCTTGCGCCTGAGGCCATAACCGAGGAGGAGCAGTATCATCTGCCTTCCGCTGAACCTCGCATGGCACCGGGACAATTTTTCGAGGTTCCCGGTAAACCCAGCCGCTCGATGGCGCTTCAGCTTTTCCAGACCGGGAGAAGCCGCACGTTTCTGATCGGCAAGCTGGTCACTGAAAACGATGTGCGCCCGATACACTACGCGAGTGTCGCGAGCGCCGTGTTAAGCCGGTCGGACGGCTCCCTTTCTCCCTACACCCGTCCCCTCACCGCCGACCTTATCCTCCTCGACCTGAACGGGCTTGAGGATGAGAACGAGGTCGTCGAAAGATATCGCGAGGGTATCGAGATTATCGACACAAAACCTTCCGAAACAGGTTACGGGCCGAGGCGGATCGCTGCCATCATTCAGGCTGCCCGGGTCCAGCGGGAGATGACAGAGGAAGGGCTGCTCTCACTGTCCGAGGGTCGCGAACCCGGTGTGATTATTGTAGTGGACGGCACTCTATCCGGCATTGAGGGCGCATCAAATATGCACGGACTTGTCGGACTGGTTCCCGCGGATGCGGATGTTCTCGGCGATGAAAGCTCGGTCCTTGAATGTCCCTTCGGAGCCAGGAGCGGCCTTGATGTGGTCGGGCATCCACCGGCCTTCTACATGCGGCTCAGGGACGCCACCGGTTATAATCCGGATTTCGGACTCGTGCGGGTTGAACTTGGATTGAATCCGGACGGTGGACCCGCCGACGAGATCTGGGCATCGGATATCGCAAGTCTTCTCCTCGCCGAGCGTTTCCCGGTCGATCTGTCGATAAACGGCTGGGATAAATCGATTTTCGCCCTGCTTCATGCGGGTAAATACATAGATACACTTATTCCCCCGCCAAGGGTTGTCATCACGTACTTTGGAAGGAGCATCTCTTAGCTATGATTACAGAGGAAAATGGCAAATATCTGAACCTCCTGGATGGTGTACTTGGGCGGACGGTTTCAACACCGACCTATCCCAACACCACAGCTGAAATGTATTTCTGGATCAGCAAGGAGGCGAAAACCGTCGAACTCGGCAACCTCGTTGCCGCTGTCGCGCCCGACGGTAACGTTACTTTCGGAACCATCATCGCGATGCATGCCGTGATGGATATGGATAATTTCCATACCGACTATATCAGTCACGATTTCGGGTCCCCTGAGGTCCAGCCTCCGACCAACATCAACGAGGTCGTGCTATGCAAGGTCCAGATCATCATCAATACTTCGGACCGCGTCAGGCCGGTCGAGAGATCCGATATCTACTTCGCCAGCTCCGACGGTATCGAGTTTGCGCTCGGTATGGACCAGTACAAGGGCGATGACAAGGGCATCCCTGTCGGCGTTTTCGAGAACGGCGACGGAGAGATGACTCCGCTGCTTATCGACGAGAGCTTCCTGCTGGGTCCTGAGGGCGCGCATCTGAATGTCTCGGGTATTTCCGGTCTCGCTACCAAGACATCGGTCATCGAGTTCGTCCTGAAATCGATTTTCGAATACTGTATCGGGCAGCGAGGTCGAAAAATCGCCTGCGTGGTCTTCAACGTCAAAGGTAAAGACCTTCTGTATTTTGATAAACCAAATCCGTACCTCTGGGAAGACACTCCTCTTGCAATCAAGTCCCGCCAGATGTACGACATGATCGGAATCGATCCCGAACCGTTCCATGATGTCAGGATTTTCGCCCCGTTCGACCGTAAAAGCCCCGCCAGGGTCAAATCCATCCGAAAGGACGGCAAGGTCGAGCCGTTCGTCTGGGATATCGCCGAAATCCAGGACGATATCGAACAGTTGTTTGACCGTTCGAGCTGGGACGACTCAATCGAAGCGGTCTGGGTCGATATCCAGGCGGTCCTCGAAAAACAGGATATCACCGATTACGACAGCCTGATGCAGTGGCTTGCAGAGGAACGCCGCGCAACCTACGACCCGCGTCACACAAACTGGCACGGCCATCCGAAACATATCTTCTACAAGTGCGTCAAGAACCTTTCGAGTTTGAAGGGATTCTATGACGGGCTGGTCGCGGTAGACGGGACCAAGCCGATTGATATCCCGCTGGAGGAGATCAAGAACGGTGTAGTCTTCGTCGTGGACCTCCAGCAGCTTAACGAGCGCGGTCAGAGGCTTGTTTTCAACAAGGTCCTCAAGAAACTGTCGCGTCTCCTTGAGGAAAAGCGCGCCGGCTCCGATTTCGATAACATCGTCGTGTTCGTCGACGAGCTTAACAAGTTCGCGCCGAGAGTCCGGGAGGGCGGCAAGGAGCACATCCGCGCCGACCTGATCGACATCGCCGCGCGAGGCCGTTCACTGGGTCTGACCCTCTTCGGCGTCGAGCAGTTTGCCTCCGAGGTAGACAAGCAGATCGTCGACAACTCCGCCACGATCATGTACGGTCGAACCGGATATGCCGAGCTGAAGGATGAAATCTACGGCTGGCTGACCCCCGAGATGAAAGCGCGTCTCGGCACGGTGCCCCGTGGAACAATCCTGATGAAGCACGCGAAATTCACACAGGCATTATTCTTCAAGTTCCCGCTCCCGGCATGCATCCCCGGCGACCTCTACATACCCGCCGAGGACGAGGACATCACCCGCTTCGCCGATGAGGAGGACCTCTCAGCGCAGACGGCGTTCAGTCAATCGGAAGGCCGCGAGTTCGATTTCTAATAATCGGAAAAATTAACAACGAAAACAAAGACCATCCCGTAGAGGGGTGGTTTTTTTTAAAACCTAACAACACTTCTTAGACCAATTTTAGAAAGTAAAAATTTATTCATG